>JACCXW010000155.1 GCA_013696785.1 Geodermatophilaceae bacterium
ACCTGACCGGCCGCCGCGGCAAAGCTCAGCGTGCCCTCATCCGTCCGAAGCCAGATTCCGTCGGGATCACGGTCGGCGGCGGCGGTCAGCAGCCCCGGAATGGTGTCCGGCACGGATCCCTCGGACAAGTCGAGGACGCCGAGTATCACCGTCTTTCCGATCAGGCGTGCCAGGACCGACGGGTCGAGGCCGGATTGCGCCGTCTCGATCGACACCTGGTCGCAGGGGCAGTCGGCCAGCTCGGACAGGAACGAGTACCCAGATGGGCGCTCGTGGATGATCGCGGCGTAGCCGAAGCACAGGTGTACGGCGGTCGTGCCGACGACACCGTCCAGTGCACGGTTCAGCGCGCTGAGGCCGTAGTCGCGGGCGGCGTCGGGGCGGGCCTGCAGGTACGGCTCGTCGATCTGGACGATGTCCGCCCCCGCCGCGAACAGGTCCTTGATCTCCGCGTTGCACGCCTCGGCGTACGCCATCGCCGTGGACTTGCCGTCAGGGTAGTAGTCGTTCTGGGCCTGCTGCGACATCGTGAACGGACCAGGAACGGTGACCTTGACGGTCCGGTCGGTGTTCGCGCGCAGGAACTCGGTGTCCCGCACCTGCACGGGCGCGGGTCGACCGATCGGTCCGACGACTCGGGGGACCGGGTTGGGGTGACCGCTTCGGTCCAGGGCCTCGCCGGGGTTGTCCACATCGACTCCCGACAACGCCGTGGCGAAGTGGTTGGAGTAACTCTCCCGCCGGATCTCGCCATCGGTGATGATGTCCAGCCCCGCTCGCTCCTGCGCCCGGATGGCCAGCAGCGTCGCGTCGTCCTGCGCCTCGGCCAGGTACTCGGGCGCGAGGCGCCACAGCTCACGGGCTCTGACGCGAGGCGGGAACCGTTCGGCGAGCCGCCCTCGGTCGATCAACCAGTCCGGTTGGGCGTAGCTCCCGACCAGGGAGGTGGGGAACAGGGTCGGCAGGGAACGCACGACGCGGGCGGCCTCTTGCATGCCGGCCAGTCTGCTGCCGCGATCCCTGCGGGAGCAACGCCGCCCCCCGACGCGTCCAGACGTCCACGACCTTCGGACGTCCCGCCGGACAAAACACAACGAACCCCGGTCAGCGCGGTCGGCGCTGCCGGGGTTCGGGTCGGATGGTTCAGCGGAAGATCTGGTCGCCGCGGTTGGCGATCGCGAGCAACTCATCGCGCATCGCTGGCGACGGCGCAGTGCCGATCGCGCGAGCTATCTCACGCTGGTTGCGGGCGATCCGCCGGCGCTGGCGCCAGTTGGCGGTGAACGTGCTCATGGAACTCAACTCCTGCTTCGTGACGCTCTGGTGATCCTTGACTGTACGCCTAAGATAACACCGCTGCACGCTAGATATTCCGAGTGATCAATGGTCTGTTGGGTGTCAGTCCGATGATCCTTCGGCAAACACCGCTCAGTACGCCGTCAGTACCGACGTCACCAGCGCGCCGAGGCTGCCGAGGTGGTAGCCGCCCTCGAGGACGAGGACGGTGGGCAGGGCGAGCCCCGCCAACAGCCGCCCGGCCTCGGCGAAACCGGATGGAGAAACCTGCAGCGGACTCTCCGGATCGTGCGCAGCCGCGTCGACCCCGAGCGACACGACTACCGCGGTGGCTTCGTGCGCCAGCACGGCGTCGCAGAGCCGACCCAGCGCGGACAGCCAGCCCTTGTCTCCCATGCCTGGAGCGAGCGGCAGGTTCACGGTGGTGCCGGTACCCGAGCCGCTGCCGGTCTCGTCGGCGAATCCGACGTAGTGCGGGAACCAACCGGCGCCGGGGTCGACATGCAATGAGGCGTAGAGGACGTCTGCGCGGCCATAGAAGATCGCCTGGGTGCCGTTGCCGTGGTGCGCGTCGACGTCCATCACGGCGACCCGCTCGTGCCCGGCCGCTCGCAGCGCCTCGGCGGCAACCGCCGCATTGTTCAGGTAACACGAGCCGCCGTACGACGCCGTACCGGCGTGGTGGCCCGGGGGTCGGCAGATCGCGAAGGCCGCAGTCGCCCCCTCGATGACGACGTCGACGGCCGTCAGGGCGGCGTCCACGGCGGCGCGGGCAGCCGTCCACGTGCCCGGGCCGATCAAGGTCATCGTGTCGTAGCAGAACAGGCCGGTCCGGGCGTGTACGGCAACCGGCAGCCGCAGCGGCAGCCCGGCCAGCAGACCCGCGGTGGGGAAGATGTACGGCACGACGCGGTGCGCACCCACGGCGTCGCTGAGGCCGGCCGCTTCCCACGCCGACCACGCGCCGGCGAACCAGGTCAGGAAGTCGGCCGCATGCACGCGCTCCAGAACCCCCGCCGGGTGCGGCGTCGCAGCGACAAGCGGAGCGCCGGCTGCGATACAGACATCACGGATCACGGTGGCCCGGTCGGCTGTCTCGGTACCGGGCGTCATCACACCGAGGAACACCTCACCGGCCGGATCGTGCAGCAGTACGTCGTCGTGCCACACGACCGGTATCCGCACCGACGTCATGACTGACAGGATGCACCCCGTGGCCGGCGTTACTGACTTGGGAGTCAGGATCGGGCTATTGCCTGTCGGGCCGACGAACAGCGTGCTGGACATCCCCCGCGTGGGGCTCGGCCATGCCACCGTCGTGCGGGACGAGCCGCCGCCGCCGGCTGGCCGCGGGATCGCGCGGACCGGAGTGACCGTCCTCGATCTCGGCGGCGACTCGTGGGCAGCCCCCGTCCCCGCAGGGGGCGCGGTGCTCAATGGAGCCGGTGAGTGCACCGGATTCCTGACCGTGCGCGAGTGGGGGCTGATCGAGACGCCGATCTTCCTGACCTCGACCATGCAGGTCGGCCGGGTGTACGACGCGGCGTGCCGGCTCCTGCTCGCCGAACAACCGGCGATCGCCGACGACGTCATCATTCCGGTGGTCGCCGAGTGCGACGACTCCTACCTCAATGACAGCCGCGTGATGCAGGTCGAGGACGCTGACGTCGCGGCCGCACTGGCCGGTGCGCGGGCGAGCGCCGGCTCCGGCAAGGCTCCGGAGCAGGGTTCGGTGGGGGCAGGCACCGGAATGATGTGCCTCGGCTTCAGCGGCGGCATCGGGACCTCCTCGCGGGTGACTGGCGATGGGTTCACGGTCGGCGTGTTGCTGATGACGAACTTCGGGTCGCGGGAGCGGCTGACCATTGACGGCGTCGCGGTCGGACGTCAGGTGCCGGGACAGGACGCCCGCCGCCCGGGGCCAGCCGGCTCATGCATCGGGATTGCGGTCACAGACGCACCCGTCGACAGCGCCGGTTGCGCCCGCCTCGCCCGGCGGATCGGTCTCGGACTGGCCCGGACCGGGTCGACCGCCCACCACGCCAGCGGCGAGATCTTCCTCGGTGTCGCGACAGGGCTGCGGGCCCCCCGGGGCCAGCGGGCGCCAGCACCGCCGCTGGCCGGTCGCGAATTGGACGACTTGTTCGCCGGCGTGGTCGACGCCGCCGAGGAGGCCGTCCTCGCCAGTCTTGTCGCGAGCCCCACCATCGTCGGGCGTGACGGCAACACCGTCCCCGCCCTGCCGGTCGAGGATGTCCGGCGACTGCTCGCGGAGCGCCGGCATGGCTGACGTCCGCGAGGTTCGGATAGCCGTCTCGGACGGTGTCCGGTTGGCCGCGACGCTCTATCTGCCCGAGGGTGGACCGCAACCCTGCCTGCTCGAGGCGCTGCCCTATCGCAAGGACGACGTGACCTGCGACCGCGCCGAGTACGTCACCTTCTGCGACACCTACGGCTACGCGGTCTGCCGGCTCGACCTGCGCGGCACGGGAAGCAGCGACGGCCGGGCGACGGATGAGTATCCGCCGCTGGAGCAGGACGATCTGGTCGAGGTGATTGCGTGGCTCGCCGGCCAGCCATGGTGTGACGGTAACGTCGGCATGTACGGGACGTCGTACTCGGGGTTCAACAGCCTGCAGGTCGCGATGCGGCGCCCGCCGGAGCTCAAAGCGATCGTGGCGATCTACTCCACGGACGACCGCTACACCGACGACGTGCAGTACTGCGGCGGGTCGCGCCGGCTGATCGACCTGGTCGACTACTGCCACTACATGACAGCGCTGAACGCCCTCCCGCCGGTCCCGGCCGTGTACGGCGCGGACTGGCGCCGTGAGTGGCTGGCCCGATTCGATGAGCACGAGCCCTGGTTGCTGACCTGGCTCGAACACCAGAGGGCGGACGGGTATTGGCGGCACGGTTCGCTGCGCCACGACTACGCCGCGATCACCTGTCCCACGATGATCGTGGCCGGCTGGGCCGACGGGTACCGCAACAACTCATGGCGCACGCTGGCCGCGCTCGGCGAGGCCGGCACCCCGGCTCGACTGCTTGTCGGACCGTGGGCGCACGCGGACCCCGCGACGTCGGCGCCCGGTCCGCGAATCGACCTTCTGGCCGAGATGGCCCGCTGGTTCGACCAGTGGCTTCACAACGCTCCCGCTGTGCCCGGCCCCCCGCCACGTGGTACATAAGACATTCGCACGTACCGGCGGCGGATCTGGACACGGTGCCCGGCCACTGGCGCTCGGACACCTGGCCTCCGGCCGGGGCGTCGACCCTGCTGCTGCCGCTGGACGGCCGCCCACCGTACGCCGTCCGTGCCGACGTCGGAGTCGCGGCCTGGAATTCCTGCGCGGGCCACCTGCCCTGGGGGCAGCCCACCGACCAGCGCTACGACGACGCGGCGGCGCTGACCTGGGACTGGCCGGCTGGGGACATCGAACTGGCCGGCTACGGGGTCGTGCGGCTGCAGCTGTCGGTCGACGTACCGGTGTCCGGCGTAGCGGTGCGGTTGTGCGACGTACATCCGGACGGGACGTCGACGCTCGTGACGCGCGGGTGGCTGGCCTTGTCCCGCCGTGGTGGGCTGTCCGAGTTCGAGCCGACGACGCCGGGCGGGCAGTACGACGTGGCCATCGACCTGGAGGCCTGCGCGCACCTGTTCTCGCCAGGCCACGCCGTCCGGCTCGCGCTCGCCGGTGCCGACTTCCCGAATACCGTGGTGCCGCCGGGGCCGAGCACCTTGACTGTCCACAGTGGAGAGTTGGAGCTCCCGACGGTGACGAGGTCCACGTTTCCGGCGCAGTCGTTCACGCCGGGTGCCGAGCGATCGGGGGAGAACGCCGACGGGGTGGTGTGGCGGATCGAACGCAACGTGCTCGCCGGCATCACCGCCTGCGTGGTTGACCACGGCAGCTCCTACGAGACGCCGTACGGCCACTGCACAGAGCACTACGACGGCCGGGCAACTGTCGACCTGGCCACGCACGATCAGACCGCAACCGCCACCGCGTCGTACACGGTGCGTTTCGCCGACCCGCCGATCGAGGTCCGGACCGAGGCAACGCTGGACTTCCGCGCCACAGCGGAGTTCTTCGACATTGACATCTCGCTGACCGCGCGCGAGAACGAGGCCGAGGTCGGCCGCCGCGACTGGCAGCGCCGCTATCCGCGAGACGGTGCCTGACCTAGCCGTCGTCCCCGGGCAGCGGTAGCGAGCGGGGTGCGACCGGGGTGGAGACGACGATGGACGTCGTCGTCGTCCCATAGAGCAGGAACCGGTCGAGGATGGCTTCGAGCTCGTCGAGCGCGGCGGCGTGGACCTTGACGATGAAGCAGTCTTCGCCGGTGATCCGGTGGCACTCGCTGACCTGCGGCAACCCGGCGGCGACCTCGGCAACCTTGGGTAGCTGCCCCGGTGAGGGCCGGATCCGGGCGAACGCGGTAATCGGCAGCCCGAGCGCAGCCGGGTCCAGATCGAGTCGGTAGCCGGCGATGACGCCGGAGCGCTCCAACCGCTGCACGCGTTCGGTGACCGCCGGGGCGGACATACCGACCCGCCGGGCGAGTTCGGACATGGCCATCCGGGGTTCTGTCTGCAACTCGGCAAGCAGCCGGAGATTCAGGTCATCGAGTGGGCTGAAGGCCGATTGCCGCTGCTGCCGTGATTCTGTAGGCAATCGATCGTCCAGACCTTCGAGTTCGTCTTCCCTCGGCGGACCATAACTCAGACGATCGTCACGTGACCAGGGCGGCGAAGCTGGGCCGGCGGGCAGCAGCACTCCCGCCCACGTCGTACTTCATGGTCAGCGCGGTGTTCCACTACCTGGGCCCGTCGCTGGCGGTGTTGCTGTTCACCCGGGTTGACGTCCTCGGTGTGGCCTGGCTGCGCATCGCCAGCGCTGCCGCCGTGTTCGCGCTGTGGCGGCGACCGTGGCGACTATGGCGCGGCATGACGCGCTCACAGCGCCGGGTACTGCTCGGCCTGGGCGCGGTGCTGGCCGCCATGAACTCGCTGTTCTACCTGGCGGTCGACCGGTTGCCGCTGTCCACCGTCGGCGCCGTCGAGTTCCTGGGAGTCGTGATCCTGGCCGCGACGGGAACGCGGACCCGGCGCAACCTGCTCGCCCTCGCCCTGGCGGTCGGCGGCGTCGCGGCCCTCACCGATGTTCGGATCGTCGGTGAGCCGCTCGGCTTCGCCTTCGCGTTTGCCAACTGCGCCGGCTTCATGCTGTACGTCTTGCTCGGGCACCGGATCGCGAATGGGCCGGCGGGCTCGGGTCAGCTCAGTGGGATCGACAAGCTCGGCGCCGCAATGCTGATCGCGGTGGTCATCGCCACGCCGTTCGGTGTGGCCGGTGCGGCGCCGACGTTCGTGCACTGGGACTGGCTGCTCTGGGGCATCGGCGTGGGTCTGTGCTCCTCGGTCATCCCGTACGTCACCGACCAGTTGGCCATGGCTCGGCTGCCGCGCGCCACGTTCGCATTGATGCTCGCCATCCTGCCCGCGACCGCCACCGGCATCGGGCTGGTCGTTCTCGGCCAGGTGCCCACCGGCCAGGACCTGCTCGGTATCGGGCTCGTCGTCGCCGGTATCGCCGTACACCACGAAGAGAGGAAGTCCGTGTGAGCACTCGGTTCGGAGTCTTCGTCCCACAAGGCTGGCGGATGGACCTGGTCGACTTCACCGACCCGGTCGAGCAGTACGAAGCGATGACCGACGTGGCCAGACGTGCTGACCGTGGGCCGTGGGACTCCGTCTGGACATTCGACCACCTCCACACTGTCCCCGAGCCGGTCGCGGAGACGACGTTCGAGGCTTGGACCGTCACAGCCACCCTCGCCCGCGACACCACGCGGGTGAACATCGGCCAGATGGTCACCTGCAACGCCTACCGGCAGCCATCACTGCTGGCGAAGATCGCATCCACCGTCGATGTCGCCAGCCACGGCCGGCTGTACGCCGGGCTCGGTGCGGGCTGGTCAGAGCATGAGTGGCGCGCGTACGGCTATCCCTGGCCTAGTCTGCGCGAGCGCATGCAGGCCTTCGCCGAGGCGGTGGAGATCGTGCATCGGATGTGGACCAAGGACGCCGTCGAGTTCAGCGGCCGGCACTATTCGGTGGACCGGCCGATCAACGAGCCGAAAGGAGCCCGCACCCGGCCGAAGCTATGGCTCGGTGGCGGCGGAGAGCGGGTCACCCTCCGGCTCGTGGCGCGGTACGCCGATGGCTGCAACTTCGGCAGCGGCGACCCCGACGTGCTGCGGCGCAAGCTCAGCATCCTGCGCGAGCACTGCGAGGCCGAGGGCACCGACTACGACGCCATCACCAAGTCGACCTCTGTCAACGTCTTCCCCATCCAGCCTGGAGTCGACATCGAGAAGGCCACGGCAAGGGCGCGCGGTCGCTACAGCGTCGAGGAGTTCCGCGAGATCGGCGTCGGCGGGACCGCCAGCGGAGTCGAGCTCATGATTGCGACGCCCGCCGAGATCGCCCACCTTGTCGAGGGCGCAGTCGAGGCAGGTGCCGACTACGTCATCGCCTACATCCCCGGTACGGCGTACGACCCCGAGCCGATGCAGCGATTCGCCGAAGAGGTCATCCCCCGGTTCGGCTGACCCTCGGGTGGTCCGCGTTTTCAGCCAGACGGCAAGCGCACTCGGGGCGTTGCGGCGCCAACGTTGACATCGACGACGCACTAGTCGCCGAAGCGATGCGCCGCTACAGCCTGCG
>JACCXW010000179.1 GCA_013696785.1 Geodermatophilaceae bacterium
CCGTCAGACCCCAGGGGGCATCCGTGGCCTTCCCGTACAGCTCGTTGTTGAACCAGTTGCCCACCCGGCCGATCGCCTGCGCGATCACGATTCCGGGGGCCATCGAGTCGGCCACCGGCGGCAGCCGCAGACCGCGCCGACGGCAGGCGATCCAGGCGCCGACACCGCCGAGGGCCACCGCGCCCCAGATGCCTAGCCCGCCTTCCCAGATCTTGAAGATGTCGACCAGGCGGCCGTTCTCGCCGAAGTATGGCTCCGGTGTGCTGATGACGTGATAGAGCCGCCCGCCGATGATGCCGAACGGCACCGCCGTCACGGAGATGTCGGTGATGTCGCCCGGGCGGCCTCCGCGGGCGACGTAACGGCGCTCGGCGATCCAGACCGCCACGACGATCCCGATGATGATGCACAGGGCATACGCCCGCACCGGTATCGGTCCCAGCTCCCACACGCCCTGGGTGGGGCTCGGGATGGACGCGAGGTTCACGGTTCCGAGGGTAGCCGCAGAGCTGTCTGGCGTGCGCCTGCGCACGTCACCGCGCTGGGGCCACCGAGGCCGAGGCGTTCCCTGCTATCCACTCGCGCCGTGGACGATCCGCCGCCGTACCGCTCCGCCTCGTCCTGGCGCAGCCGCACTGCCGGTGCACCCCGATCGATGTGGGTCACGCCTATGGACTGCGGCGGCGGACGCCTTCGGCGAGGTCGGCTGCGAGCGTGCTGACCGCTCGGATGCCGCTGTCCTCGTCCGGCGCGTCGAGCAACACCTGCACGAACGCCGACCCGACGATGACGCCGTCGGCGTAGGACGCCACGCCGGCGGCCTGCGCGCCGGAGCTCACCCCAAGCCCGACCGCCACGGGCAGCTCGCTGACCTTGCGGACTCGCGCCACCAGGCCGGGTGCCACCGTGCTCACGGCCGTGCGCGCCCCTGTGACGCCCATCGTTGACGCCGCGTAGACGAAGCCGCGGCAGCGCGCGGTGATCTTCACCAGCCGGGCGTCGGTCGATGACGGCGCGACGAGCAGGACCGGGTCGAGTCGCGCCTCAGCGCACGCCGCCAGCCACGGCCCGGCCTCCTCCGGCGTCAGATCCGGCGTGATCACCCCGGAACCACCCGCGGCGGCCAGCTCGTTCGCAAACCGCTCCACGCCGTACCGCTCGACCGGATTCCAGTACGTCATGACGAGGACCGGTACGCCGGAGTGCGCCACCTCGCCCACGGTGGCCAGGACTTCGCGGGTACCCGTTCCGGCGGACAGCGCCTGATCCACGGCGGCCTGGATCGTCGGACCGTCCATCAGCGGGTCGCTGTATGGCAGCCCGACCTCGACGATGTCCACGCCGGCCTCGACCATCGCCCGCAGGGCACGCACGCAGCCGGTGGCGCTGGGGAATCCGGCCGGCAGATAGCCGATCAGGGCGGACCGGTGCTCCGATCGTGCCCGCTCGAACGCGGCCGCGATCACATCTGCTCGCCTGGCGCACCGGCCGTTGTGTCGGCGGGGGGATCCAAGACGTCGAACCAGCGCGCCGCGGTGTCGACGTCCTTGTCGCCGCGACCGGACAGGTTGACCACGATCACCGTGCCAGGGCCGAGCCGGCGGCCCAGTTGCACCGCGCCATAGACCGCATGGGCGCTCTCGATCGCCGGGATGATGCCCTCGGTCCGGCACAGCAGCCGGAACGCCTCCATCGCCTCGGCGTCGGTGACACCGTCGTACTGCGCCCGGCCGGTGTCCTTTAGCCACGCATGTTCGGGACCTACGCCCGGGTAGTCGAGCCCGGCGGAGATCGAGTGCGTCACGGCGGTCTGACCATCCGCGTCCTGGAGCAGGTAGGACCGCGCTCCGTGCAGCACGCCGGGCGAGCCGGCGAACAGCGTCGCCGCGTGGCGACCGGTGGACACGCCGTCCCCCGCCGCCTCGAAGCCGTACAAACCGACCGACTCGTCGCCGATGAACTCGTGAAAGATGCCGATCGCGTTGGAGCCGCCCCCGACGCAGGCCGCGATCGCGTCGGGCAGACCGCCGGTCAGCTCCATCACCTGCGCGCGCGTCTCCTGCCCGACGATCGCCTGGAAATCGCGGACCATCACCGGGAACGGGTGCGGACCGGCGACCGTACCCAGCAGATAGTGAGTTGTGTCCACAGTGGACACCCAGTCCCGCATCGCCTCGTTGATCGCGTCCTTCAACGTCCGCGATCCAATCGTCACCGGTACGACGTCGGCACCGAGCAGCCGCATGCGGGCGACATTCAGCGCCTGCCGGACGGTGTCCTCCTCGCCCATGTACACCACGCACTCGAGCCCGAGCAGGGCCGCCGCGGTCGCCGTGGCCACGCCGTGCTGGCCGGCCCCGGTCTCGGCGATCACCCGCGGCTTGCCCATTCGGCGAGTCAGCAGAGCCTGGCCGAGGACGTTGTTGATCTTGTGCGATCCGGTGTGGTTGAGGTCCTCGCGCTTGAGCAGGATGCGAGCACCCCCGGTGTGCCTGGACAGCCGCGTCGCGTCGGTCAATGGCGAGGGCCGGCCGGTGTAGCTGCGGTGCAACTCGGCCAGCTCCGCGCCGAAGGACGGGTCGGCCCGGGCATCGGCGTACGCCTGCTCCAGCTCGTCGAGAGCCGCCATGAGCGCCTCGGGAACGAAGCGGCCACCATAGCTGCCGAAGTGCCCGGTCTCATCGGGAAGCGAGCTCATGGACATGCTTGTTTCACCGGGACGGGCGCGGCGTTGCCGGGTGCGCCCCGGCGGTGACGAGTTCGGCGACGGCCTGCCGCGGGCTGTGTGATCGCACGAGACCCTCCCCGACGAGCACCGCGTCGGCACCGGCTGCGGCATAGGCGATGAGGTCGTGCGGCCCGCGGACGCCGGATTCGGCGATTTTGATGACGCCCGAGGGAAGACCGGGAGCGATCCGATCGAAGATGCTGCGGTCGACGTCCAGCGTGGCGAGGTTGCGGGCGTTGATCCCGATGACGCGGGCACCGGCGGCCAGAGCACGATCGGCTTCGGCCTCGGTGTGCACCTCGACGAGCGCCGTCATGCCCAGGGACTCGATCCGCTCCAGCAGACCGACGAGCGCGTTCTGCTCCAGCGCGGCGACGATGAGCAGGCACGCGTCCGCCCCGCGGGCACGCGCCTCGTGCACCTGTTAGGAGCTGACGATAAAATCCTTGCGCAGCACGGGGATGTCCACGGCGGAGCGCACCGCGTCGAAGTCGGCCAGCGAGCCGCCGAAACGACGGTTTTCCGTGAGCACGCTGATCATCCGAGCGCCACCCTCGGCGTACTCGGTGGCGAGGTACGCCGGATCGGGGATCGAGGCGAGTGAACCGGCCGAGGGGCTGGCCCGCTTCACCTCGGCGATCACGCCGACGCCGGGCGCCCGGAACGCGGCCATCGCATCCAGCGGTGCGCGGCAGGCGGCAGCCGCGGCTTTAACCTCGGAAAACGGTACGTCGCATTCACGAGCGGCGAGATCCTGTCGCACACCGACGAGGATTTCCTCGAGCACACTCACCGCTTGAAGGCCCCCTCGGTACGACCGCTGGTGCAGACCACTGTAGCCAGCGCCCCAGCCGGTCCCGGGTGCGGGTCGGTCAACGCGAAGGAGGGCTGGCGCATGGCACCGGGGAAGGGTCAAATGTCGCCATGCCCTCCAAGCAGTTGCAGGCCGATGACTCGGTCCTGGTGCGGTGGGCTCAAGACGGTCACTCAGAGGCATTCGAGCAACTCGTCCGGCGGCACCGCGTCCGGGTGTACCGGACCGCACTGCGGCTGACCGGGGACGCGCACACTGCCGACGACGTGGCCCAGGACGCGTTCATAGCCGCCTGGCGTTCCCTGCGGCTCTTCCGTGCCGAGAGTTCGTTCACGACATGGCTGTACCGCATCGTGGTGAACCAGGCGACCAACAGCTTGCGCAGCCGTCGGGACGAACCTGTCGATGAGGTGCCCGTCGAAGGGTTTCATCCAGGTGCAGACACCGAGGCGATCGCCCGGGAGGGTTCGCAGCGAGTGCTGTCTGCCATCGTGGAGCTGCCGTTCGAACAGAGAACAGCCTTTGTGCTGCGCTTGTTCGAGGATCTGACGTATGAAGACATAGCGCAGGTCTTGAGCATCTCGCCGGATGCGGTACGCGGACGACTGCACCGAGCGCGAAACCAGCTTACGAAGACGCTGGGAGGCGAACGATGACACCGCCGCAGGAGTCCTCGTCGCTGCCATGCGGCACCGACGTGGATGAGCTCACTGTGCAGGTCGTCGAGCGAACCCCACCACTCGATCCGGAGCATCAGGCCGGCTGCCCCTACTGCCGCGCCGCCCTGGCCGAGCTGAGCGTGCTGTGGTCACCGGTACACGCCCTCGCCGAAGAGGACGTGGTGGCGCCGACAGACCTTGTCCAGCGGGTGCTCGACGAGATCCAGGAATTGGACTACACCGGCGGACGCGCGGTGATCGCCGCGGTTGACGGGGACACCGCAATCGCCGTCCGTGTCGTGGCCGTCATCGCGCGTAAGGCTGCCGACAGCGTGGACGGCACCCTGCTCGCGATGAGCCGCGTCAGCGCCGGTGTGGAGGTCGGTGCGGTCGGACGCTCCGTCGTCGTGCAGTTGGACCTGATCGCAGCGCTGGGCGTTCACCTGCCCGCGCTCAGCACGCAGATCCAACGCACCGTGCGCGACCACGTGGCGGCACTGACCGGCCTGTCCGTCGTCGCGGTCGATGTCTCGGTGGTCGAGGTCGCCGAAGGCATACTCGGCGGCTGAGTGGGTACACAGAAATAGATTGGCGTCCCCCGTGACGAAACGTGGGGTCGGTGTGTCCAATCACTGACCTCCCGCGATCGGCGCGGGATGCGAGAGGAGATCAATGAGCAGCCAGACCGGCGAGAGCAGCTCGACTGCCACCCCTGAGCCGAGCCCGCCGTCCGACCTGGTGACAAGTCAGGGCCGGACGACCATCGCCGATGCCGTCGTCCAGAAGATCGCCGGCGTTGCCGCCCGCGAGGTGTCCGGCGTACACCGGCTGGGTTCTGGGGCCGCTCGCGCGTTCGGTGCGATCCGGGAACGCATTCCGGGCTCGGCCGGTCCCAATGTCTCGCAAGGTGTCACCGTCGAGGTCGGCGAACGCCAGGCCGCGGTCGACCTGGACATCGTGGTCGAGTACGGCGTGGCCATCGTCGACGTTGCGGCCGCGATTCGGCGCAATGTCATCAGTTCGCTGCAACGCATGACTGGACTGGAAGTCACCGAGGTCAACGTCTCGGTCGACGACATCTACATCCAGGGCGACGAGGAGCAGGAATCGGCCGAGGCGTCACGTGTTCAGTGAGTTCATTGCCGGCTACTCCTGACCCTGACGTCCTGGCGGCGGTGACGCTGGCCTGCCCGCTCGTCGCCGCCATGAGCGGGGGCGTGCTCGGGGAGGTCGCGACGTATCTTCCCGGGCGTCGGATCCGCGGGGTCCGGATAGCCGCCAACGGCGTCGACATACACGTCGTCGGTGTCTTCGGTCCGAGCATCACGGAAATCGTCACCCAGGTCCGGGCGGCGGTCGAACGCCTGGCAGCGGGCCGGACGCTGTCCGTCCACGTAGACGACCTGAAACTGCCACCCCCGACGAGAGGTCCCAGCCGTGCTTAGTCCCAGTGTTCTCGGTGTTGTCGTCGGTCTCGCGCTCGGTTTCGCCGCCGCCTTCGGCGGCTTTCCCGAGTTCCTCATCGTCGCGGTCTTCGCCGCCATCGGGTACGGCATCGGAAAGCTGCTGGAAGGCCAGATCGATCTCGGAGCCTTGCTGGGCTCACGCAGCCGTCGATGACGCAGCCGTCGATGACGCAGCCTTCGATGACCTCGCCTGGAGACGTTGCCAACCTTGCCGGCGCCGACGCGGGGGGACCGGGCCGGACGACTATCGCCGACCGGGTAGTCGAACGCATCGCAGCAAGGGCGGTGGCCGAGGTCGACCGCGCCACGGGGGTTCCTCGGCAGTTGCTCGGCGTCGCCCTCGGTTCCACGGATGAGAACACACCTGCCCGGGTCAGCGCCGACGTCGACGGGGGAATCGTGTCCGTTCATGTGATGCTGGCCGTGATCTGGCCGAACCCGGTCAGGGCCGTGACCCGTCAGGTCCGCGAGCACGTGATCACGCGGGTGGAACATCTCACCGGCCTGCGAGTGGCCGACGTCGACGTCGAGGTATCCCAGCTCCTTACGGCGACCGCTGCTCCGGCCCGGGTGCAGTGACCGTGAAACTCACCAACCGGCTGCTTGCGGTCTTGGTGGCGCTGGCACTCCTGGTGCTCGGTGTCCTCGTCGTCGTAGAGATCGCCTGGGTGCTGCTGCTCGGGGGCAGCACGGAGGTTCTTCTCCCCTACACCGGGATCACCGACTACCTCGCCGGACTGGCCTGGGACAGCAGGCCGGCCCGCGCGATCCTCATCGGCATGGTCATCATCGGTGGCCTGCTCCTCCTGACCGAGCTTCGGCGGAGCAGGCCGGGCCTGCTCACGCTGGCCAGCAGCGGCGGCTCGGTCACCGTCGGCGCAGATCGTCGGTCGGTGGAGAAGGCCGTGGCTGCGAGTGCAACCGACGTGGAAGGAGTCAGCGCAGCAGTCGCCCGGGTGTCCTCGAGAAAGATAAGTGTCTCCGCCGTGGCCGGACCGCGCGACGCCAGCGGACTGCGCGAAGCGCTCACCAGTCGGATGCAGTCCTGGCTCGAGGGCCTGAATCTGGCCAACCCTCCCGCGCTGTCGGTACGGGTCGATGAACGGAAGTCCAGATGACCCTCCCGGCTCTGGACCGCACACCGGTCGCGACGAGGACGAATCGTGCCGGTCTCGTACTTCTGGGGCTGCTGCTCCTGGGAGGCGGCCTCATCGGGCTGGTGGTGGGTTTCGGCGGCTTCGGATCGAGTAACCAAGGCCGACCTGTGCTCGACCCGGTTGCCCGAGATTTCGCCGCCACCCACGACTGGTTCTGGGTCGCCGTAGCCGCGGGGTGTCTCGTGGTGGCCGCACTCGCTTTGCTGTGGCTGCGTGCACAGCTGTCCACCGATCGGCTGCGCACCCTGAACCTGGAATCGGACCGGTCGCGGGGAGCGACCACCATGACGGCTTCCGCGGTGGAGCGAGCCTGCGCCGAGGTGCTGCAAGCGCGACGCGGTGTCGCGGAGGCAAGCGCGGTGATGCTGGGAGACGACTACGACTATCGGCTCGTCCTCTCGATATCGCTGAACGGTCGTGAATCCCTGCGGGCCGTGGACGACGTCGTTCAAGCAGAGGTACTGCCGCAGATAAGAAACGTTCTGGACAGTCAAGACCTGCCGGTGCGGATCGAATACCAGATCGCTACACGGGTGCGACGCGTCCCGATGTAGTCCCCAATTGTCCGGGTCGTAGGCGTGGAACCCCTATGCCCGGAGCACGGTACGGAAGAAATCAACCACTCACGCTCGGAGGTTCAACATGCTCAGCGGCAACGACACAGAGGCTCTTATGGGCTCGACCGTACAGGACTCAGCCGGGGACAAGGTCGGAAAGGTCGGCCAGGTCTATCTCGACGACAATTCCGGTTCCCCGGAATGGGTCACGGTCAGCACCGGGCTCTTCGGGTCGAAGGAAACCTTCGTCCCGCTGGCGCAGGCCAGCTTCGCGGACGGCATTCTCACCGTCCCGGTCGCAAAGGACAGCGTGAAGGACGCGCCCCAGATCGACCATGACGGCCACCTGAGTCCCGAGCAGGAAGCCGAGCTCTACCGGCACTACGGCCTGCAGTACGACGAGTCGGTGGACACGAGGGCTGACAACGCAGGCGTCGACGGCGCAGACACCGTCGGTCGCGACACATCCGGTCCCAACACCGACCAGGCGATGACCCGGTCCGAGGAGCGTCTCGATGTCGGTACCGAGTCGGTGCAGACCGGCAAGGCCCGGCTTCGGAAGTACGTGACGACGGAGACGCAGACAGTCCAGGTTCCGGTCAGCCGCGAAGAGGTTCGCCTCGAGCACGAGCCGATCACCGACGCCAACCGGGACCAGGCCATGGCCGGGGCCGACCTGACGGAGGAGGAGCACGAGGTCACCCTGACCGAAGAGCGCGTCGTGGTCGGCAAGGAGACGGTGCCGGTCGAGCGGGTCCGGATGGACACCGAGACCGTGCGCGATACCCAGGAGGTGTCCGAAGAGGTCCGCTCGGAGCAGATCGAGGTGGACGGTGACATTAACAGCGGCGACACCAACAGCCGCGACGACACCGACCTCGGCGACGTCCGCCGCTGAGTCACGCGCTCAGCTCCCCGCACCACAGAACAGACCGGGGCTGGGTTTCCTATCCCCAAAGTGAGAGAAAGGGCTCCGTATGGATATCAAGCAATCGTTCGAGGACGCACTGACTTCGGTGGTCGAATTTCTTCCGAAGCTCATCGGCTTCTTGGTGATCCTGATCGTCGGGTACATCATTGCGAAGATCATCGCGAAGGTCATCGCGAAGGTGTTGCAGAAAGTTGGCTTCGACAATGCCGTCGAAAGAGGCGGGATCAAGAAGGCACTGGACAAGTCCCAATACGACGCGTCCGACATCCTTGCCAAGATCGTCTTCTACGCGGTCATGCTGTTCGTCCTGTCCACGGCCTTCGGGGTCTTCGGTCAGAACCCGATCAGCGACTACCTGGCCGCAATCATCGGGTACCTGCCGAAGGTCTTCGTAGCCATTCTGATCGTGGTCATCGCTTCGGCCATCGCGGCTGGAGCGAAGGGCCTCATCCAGAACAGCCTCGGCGGACTGTCCTACGGCAAGGTGCTGGCAAACGTCGTGTCGGTCCTGATTCTGGCGCTCGGCATCATCGCCGCGCTCGACCAGCTCCAGATCGCGCAGAACGTCGTCAACGGCCTGCTCTACGCAAGCCTCGCGGCGATTGTCGGCGTGGTGATCGTGGCGGTCGGCGGGGGTGGCATCCAGCCCATGCAGCAACGGTGGGAACGCGGCATGCAGCGCCTGGACGAGGAGGCGCCACAGGTCAAGGCACACGCTGCCGAGGCCAGGGAGCAGGCGAAGCGCGACCCCAAGGGTTTTGCCAAGGAGTCGGCTGAGCAGGTCACGCCTTCGCAGAGCCGCGGGCACCGCTCCGCGAGTTCATCCAACCGCTAGAACACACAGCAGAGGAGAGTCATGGAAATCCCCAAGGAAAAGATCCTGGAGTTCCTCAAGTCGCGCGGCGATGACAGCCAGGCCGATCAGGCCGACGCCGAGCTGCCCGACCAGGTGGACACAGACAAGGACAGTGGGTTGCTGAGCAAGTTCAACATCGATCCCAAGGACCTCGGTGGCGGACTGACCAGCAAGCTGGGTCTGTAGAAGACGGACCGCGGGCGGCGGCGCACAGCCGCCGCCAGTAGGCCGCTGATCGGCGATCGCCGGACGGCGGCTCAGCCTCACAGGTCATGCAGGTGACCGCGCAACCTCGCCATGCCGTCGGCAATGGACACACGTGGCACATAGCCGAGGTCTCGCCGGGCGGCGCTGATGTCGAACCAGTGCGACGTGGACAACTGCCGGGCGAGGAATCGCGTCATGGGGGGTTCGGCTCCCCGACCGGCCAGCGCGAACGCCAGCTCCGCTACCGCCCCCAGGGCGTACGCCACCGGGAACGGCACAGTGGCTCCGACGGGCGGCATGCCTGCGGCGTCCAGGATGCCGTTCACGAGATCACGGATCGGCATCGGTTCGCCCTGCGAGATGAAGTACGCCCGGCCGGCGATCGCCGCCCCAGGCCCCAGCCGGTCTGCTGCCAGAAGGTGCGCCTCGGCCGCATTGTCGATGTACGTCGAGTCGATGACGTTGCTTCCGTCGCCGACGAAGCGCAGCCGGCCGCGTCTCGCGCGGTCGAGGATGCGGGGGATCAGCTGGGTGTCGCCAGGCCCCCAGATCAGGTGCGGGCGCAGCGCGACCGTGGCCAGTCCGGGTTCGTTCGCCGCAAGCACCGCCCGCTCGGCCTCGGCCTTGGTCGCCGGGTACGGCGAGGGGAACCGTTCGGCGTAAGGCAACGACTCGTCACCCCCCTCGATCCCACCCCTGACCGACACGACGCTGGGTGTCGACGTGTAGACCAGCCGCTGGATGCCGTTGGCCCGGCATGCTTCGATGACGTTGCGGGTGCCTTCGACGTTCGTTGCGGCATACTCCCGCGCGGAGCCGGCGATACCTGCTTTGGCTCCGACGTGGAAGACCACATCGCAACCGGCCGATGCTGTCCGAACCGTGGCGGCGTCGCACAGATCGCCTCGGAAGCTGCGCACGCCCAGGGCATCCAGTGCCGGGTAGGAGCCGCGCGTCACGTTCCTGACGTCGTCCCCGCGAGCCAGAAGCAGGCCTACGACAGCGGTTCCGAGGAATCCACCGCCGCCGGTGACCAGCGCCCGCATCAGCTGCTGCCCCGACGCACCCGCCGGGTTGCCCAGAGCGCCAGCCGAGCTCTGTCGATCTTGGCGTTGTGCCTGATGTCGACGGGAAAGCCACGGTGGTAGAGGACGGTGCGGATCGTCGCCGTGTGTTCTTGTGCGGCGCCGAGGGCGAGCAACTCCGAGGTGAGGTCCGGCGGGCGCGTGATGCGCGGCTCCAGTTCGACACACAGCACCGGCCGCTGCCGGCCACGCGGCCCGACCCCCACCAACGCCGAGCGGAAGACCGCCGGGTGGGCGTTGAATACCTGTTCGCACGGGACCGTGAACATCGGGCCGTCGCCGGTCAGCACCATCTGCGCCTGTCGCCCGCAGAACCACAACCTGCCGCCGGTGTCGAGGTAGCCGAGATCGCCCATCCGGTGTGCTTCCCGGCCGTCCCAGCGGGTCTTGGCGGCCGCGGTGGCCGCCGGGAGCCCGGCGTAGCCCAGGGTGACGTTGGGCCCGCGGACGACGACTTCCCCAACCTCCCCCACCCCCAGGAGTGTGTCGGCGGAGGGCAGCACCCCGTCGGTGATCGGCACAATGGCGAGATCCACGCCCGGGACCGGGCGTCCCACGCAGATCCCCGGCTCGGTGAGGGTGAGCACCTCACGACTGCCGATCGAGGTGACCGGCAGCGCCTCGGTGGCGCCGTACGGGCTGTGAATCTCGGCCGCCGGGTCGAGCATGGCCAGCAGGCGGCGTTGGACCGCAGGCGTCACGGGTGCCCCGGCGGAGATGACGCGGGTGAGGGTGGGCATCCTCGCGCCGCAGCCGGCACCCCACCGGCCGACTGTGTCGAGCAGCGCCGGCGAGCCGAACATGAGTGAGGCCCCGTGGGCGTTGGCGGCGTCGGCGATCCTGGACGGGTCCACGCGGGCAGGCCGCGACGGGTTCATCCGCGGAATGACGGTGGTGAGCCCGAGCGCCGGTCCGAACAGGGCGAACGGTGGGAACGTCGACAGGCTGACTTCGCTGTCCCGGACGTCGTACAGGCCGCGGATCAGCTCGATCTGGGCGAGGAAGTGCGATGTGAGGTACTCGACGCCCTTGGGTGGGCCGGTGCTTCCGCTGGTGAAAGCGATCGCGGCCGTGGCCGTCGGCTCCGCCGGCGGTTCCGGGGGCGGCCCTGCACCGGGACGTGAGCCTTCCAGCGCACGGGGACCGACCACGACGCGCAGTCGCGCGTCCGGGCACCAGCGCAGGAGCCGGCTGGCCAGGTGCGCTCGCGGCACACCGATGAAGGCCTGCGGAGCCACCTGAGCGAGGCAGCGCCGGACCTTGACCGGGCCGTTACCGGGATCGACCAGGACGGGGACCGCTCCGATCCGGAGAAGTGCGAACGACACCGCGAAGAAGTCCAGAATCGGCGGGACCATCAGGGCGGTGCGCAGGCCCGGGCCGATCCCCAGCCCGGCCAGGTGGATGGCCCAGGCGTCGCTGCGATGCAGCAGCTCGGCGTACGTCGTCACATCGAAGCCACCGGCTCCGGGTCGGTGCCGTCCGCCGGCAGGCAGGACGAGGGCGGCGCGGTCGGGGTGCTCCTGGACGGCCGCGCGCAACAGTGCCGGCAGGCCATTGCCCTCGGTCAACGGCTCGTAGCCGGCGGGCTGAGGACGGTGCGCCGCAGGAAGTCCACGACTAGGTTGCCGATGGGCGTGGTCGCGTCCTCCAGGACGTAGTGACCGGCGTCGGCGAACTCGTGCACCTCGGCGTCCGGAAAGATCTCCTGCCAACGCTGCAGGATGTCCGCGTCGAGCACGAAGTCGCGCATCCCCCAGCAGATCAGGACCGGGCGATCCCGGAACACCGTGAGCCGTTGCGCTGTCTGTCTCAGCAGGGCGTACGCGGGATCGCCGGTGCCGACCGGGATGTCCCGGACGAACTCCAGGACGGCCACCCGCCGGCTCGGTCGATCGTACGGCGCCAAATAGTCCCGGCGCACCTGGCCCGGCATCCGATGCCGCACCCCGAACACGGTCGCGCCAAACGCGAAGGCGTTGAGGTACAGAACGGCCAAGGCGCCAACAGGCGTCCGGGTCGCCCGCAGCGGCAGCGGAAGCCTCTTCCCGGCCGGCAGCGGGAAGGCAGCGGTGTTGAGCAACACCAGGCGGGCGACCCGCTCAGGATGGGCCACGGCCCAGGTCAGCGCGATTGCACCGCCCCAGTCGTGCACTACGAGGGTGACAGGTCCCGTTGGCACGACGCCGGCCATGAACTCGCTGAAGTCGGCGACCCGGCGGGTCAACGTGTGCGGGTAGCTGGTCCGCGCCGGCTTCGCCGACCGTCCCATGCCGATGTGGTCGGGTGCGACGGCTCGGTACCCGGCCGCCGGGAGCCGGTCGAGCAGAGAGCGGAAGTAGTAGGACCAGGAGGGGTTCCCGTGAACGAGCACGACCGGGTGACCCGAGCCCTCATCCACGTAGGCGTAGTCGAAGCCGTTGACGGTGGTCCGGTGGGGGGTCGTCCCGCTCACCACACCACCTCCGCCGCGGTGGCGTTGACGCCGCTGCCGATACCCATGAGGACGACGCGGTCGCCCCTGGACAGCTGACCCTCCTCAGCAGACTTGGACAGCACGGTAGGGATGGAGGCGGGGCCGATGTTGCCGAACTTCGGGTAGATCAACGGGAAACAGTTCTGGTCGAGATTCAGGGTGTCGCAGATGGCGCGGGTGTGCACCTTGCTGATCTGGTGCACGGCGTACAGGTGGAAGCCTCGGGGATCCCAGCCGAAGGTGTCTACGGCCTCCTTCCACGTGGACGCCGCGATCTCCAGACCGGCGGCCAGTAAGTGCGGCGCGTCGGTGTTCATCCCGTCGCGTTGCCCGGTGCACAGCAGCGCGTGCTCCGTGCCCGCCCTCGACAGCCCGCCGAGGAACCGGTGCCCACCGTCCACGCTGTCGCCACGGGACAGCACCATCGCGGCCGCACCGGAGCCCAGTGTCAGGGTGGCGAACTGCGACCGAAAAGAGCTGGGCGTCGCCTCGGCGAGAAGGCGGGCGATGGTCGACTCCACGACGAAACGGGACCCTTCGGCGTCCACGATCAGCCCATGGTCGATCTCACCCTGTTCGATCATCGCCGCGACCAGACTCATCCCGTTGAGGAAACCAAGGCAGGCGTTTCCCAGATCGAAGTTCAGCGCTGTCGAGGGCAGTCCCAGTAGTCCGTGCACGATGCTCGCCGTCGACGGCTCGAGATAGTCGCGATCCACGGATGTGTTGACGAGAAGGCCGATGTCCTCGGGTGCGACCTCGCTGCGCGCCAGTGCGAGTCCACCGACTGCGGCGGCAGCGGTGCTCGGCATCGCGCCTACGTTCCACACCCGTCGTTCCGAGATGCCCGCCACCTGCTCCAGCAATCCAGGTCGCAACCGCAGGCGGCGCAACGCAGGAGCCAGTTCCTCCTCTATGTCCGCAGAGGTGAGGACGTTCGGTGCGTCCAGATGCGCCAGGCCGCTGATGACCACATCGCGGTAGCGCTGCACTGCTTTTGCCACGTTTGTCCCAGCTGGTTGTCGGCCGCGGAATTTCACAGAACGCGATGAGCGGCCTGCACCACCCCACGTTATGTGGATTTGCTGTGCCGCCGCTGCCTCAATTGGGAGTTGTCCGAGGACCCGTCGACGATCTGCGCGGCGACCTCGCTCAGCCGGCGATTGTTCTTTCGGGCGTAGTCACGCATCACCGCAAAGGCGTGGTCCATCTGCAGGCCGGTACGTTCGGCCAGCTTCCCTTTGGCCTGCTCGAGCAGGATGCGGCTGTTCAGTGCGGTCTGGAGTTGTTCGGCGAGCAGGTCGCTGGCGGCGATGGTGCGTTCGTGGATCAGGCCGATGGCGGCGATGTCGGCCAACGCCTGACCGACCTGCTGGTCCGGCGGCGTCAGCGGACCTTGACTGGCGCGGAAGACGTTCAATGCCCCGATTGTCTCCCCGCGCAAGCGCAGCGGGAGCGCCTGTGCCGAGGAGAACCCGAGTTCCTGCAGCCGCCCGGTGAACGTCGGCCACGACGTACACATCGCCAGCAGGGTCTCCCGGGAGACTGGCTGCCCGGTCCGATAACAGTCGAGGCAGGGGCCCTCGTTGTTCTGCAGTTCGAACAATTCCATCAGGCGGGCTCCCTCGGTGGAGGTCGCCATCACCTGCAGACCCCCGTGCCGATCGGCAAGCATGATCCCGACGGCGCTCGCGTCGAGCAGCGCCACGGTGCGGGTGGCCAACGTGTGCAGGAAGTCGATGACGTCGAAGGTCGACACCAACGTGTCGGCCAGTTCCACGAACGTCTCCGCCAGCAGCTGCTCGCGTGTGATTGACATCGTCGTGAACCCCCGCTCCACGCCTACTGGGAGCCGTCACCCCAGCCCCGGCTACGTGTGATCATCGCCGATCGGTGCTGGAACTACCAGAGTCGACGAGACCGCCGGAGCGGCTGCCGGCCCTCGGCGCGCGGGATGTCAGAAGACGGGCTCGCTCGCTTCCGGAATCGGGATGTACAGGAGGTTTCCGTAGTAGTCACGTGCTGGTCGCCCAGTGCTGGGGTGGTGCACCAGGTGATAACGCGCGATACCGGCGGGGGTCGGCAACTCGACGATCTCGGGCGGGTCGATGTCAGGCGGCACCGCCCAATGCCGGTGATGGGCAGGCCCGCAGTAGGCCCGCGCCTGGCGCGGCGCCAGCATCTCCATGGTGATGGCGACTGCGTGAACGTCATCCGGCGGGCTCGGAACGCCATCACGTACTCGGCTATCGACCATGCCCAGCCTCCAGACGACCGCGTTCAGCAGCGGTGTCGCCGGGGTCCGGAGCAACAGCACGAGAGTCGTCCTCGCACCCCGAAAGTCAAGCACATCGCCGCCGCGGGCGGCAGAGCGGTCGGCAGAATCTCATCGACAACGTCACGCCCCGTCAGCGGCGGTCTCCTCCGGTGGGATCCTCACCGCGATCGAGCGCGTCCCACGTCTCGCGGTCCGTCGGCGTCTCGCGGTCCGTCGGCTGCTCAAGGCTGGGTGCCTCGGCCGACCGACCCGTCTCGGGCTGCCCTGCCGGCGGCGCGTCGTAGCGCGCGCCCATGACCGGCCAGCGCGAGGACCGCAGCACCGTCACCGCCCCCAGCAGGACCGCGAACGCGCCGGCCAGGACGGCGATCCAGGGTCCGACGCCGGTGGACACCTGCACGGCGCCGGATGGCAGGCCGACGTCGAACGCGACACCTTGGGCCCGAACCTCCGACACACCGGCGAGCCACGGCCGGGCGGCCGCCACGATGCCGGCGCCGGCGAGCCCGATGACCCATCCCGTCGTGGCCCGGCCCCACCGCCTGGTCGCCAGCAGGCCGACCGCACCGGCCAGGAC
>JACCXW010000192.1 GCA_013696785.1 Geodermatophilaceae bacterium
GCCGTGCGCAGGTCGACTTCCAGTCGGGAGCCGGCCGAGGACCTGACCGGGACCATGAACACGTCGGAGTACGTCAGGTCGTACGCCGGTCGTACGTCGTTGAGGAACCGCATACGGCCCATCCTCCCCCCACCGATCCGCCACTTTGCCCACGGTGCGGCCCCGGCGCCGCCAGATATGTCCGGTTTACGGGGCCACCGGATGGGCAAAGTCGGTGGCTCCTCGGCGCGTCAGCCGAGCGGGTCGAAGACGATCGCGACGTACGTCAAACCGCGGGCCGTGACCACGTCGAGGTCAGCATCCCCATCGAGGTCGGCGACGACGACGTCGCGCGCCGACGAGCCGACATGGCTCACCACGATCTGGGTCGCACTGCCCGGGCGACCTCCGACGACGGTCAGGTACCCCGGCGCCGGCTCGCCGAATCCCAGCGGCGCGTTGTTGCCGGTGCCGATCACGAAGTCGAGGTAACCGTCCTCGTCGAAGTCCGCTGCGGTCACGCTGTTGATGAACTTCAGCGTTTCGTACGACCGGATCTCGGTGAACTGCGCCGGTCCAGAGCCGCGCAGCACGGCGAGGGTCCCGTTGTCGGCGAGCGGATCGTCGTTGCTGCCAACGATGAGATCCACCACGCCGTCGCCCCCGAGATCGGTCAGCTCGACATCCTGCGGCACGGGACGGGTCGGCAGTTCGGCTCCCGCGGGGAACCGTCCGGTCGCGTCGCCGTAACGCAACGACACCGTGTCCGACCCGCGGTTGGCCACCGCGAAGTCCGGGCTGCCGTCGCCATCGAGATCAGCGACGTCCAGACCGCGCGGGAACGCACCAACCGCGACCGGCGCGGCTGCGGTGAACCCCGTCCCCGTCCCGCCGAGCAGCACGTCCACCACGCCGGCGTCAGAGGCCACCGCAAGCAGATCCTGGTCGCCGTCGCCGTTGAGGTCGGCCATCGTGAGCGTCTCCAACGGCGCCGCCAGGACGTAGCTGTCCGCCGTGTCCAAGTGCCCGTCGCCTAGGCCACGAAGTACCAGCAGCGTCGATTCCGTTTCGAAGCCGACCGCGAGGTCCAGGACCCCGTCGGCGTCGAAGTCGCCGACGACAGAGTCGCCAAGCTCCTCACCGTTCTGACCTGGGCGAGCGGCACTGCGCGGCTGATCGAAGATGCCGTCGCCCTGCCCGAGCATGACGGCGACCCCTCCGCCCCGGTTCGGCGCGACCAGGTCGACCACTCCGTCGCCGTTCATGTCCCCCACCGACACCGACCGCGCCGCGCTCCCGGAGCGCACGAACATCGGCTCCAGCTCACGGACGTCCTGCGCGTGCGCCGGCCGGCCAGGACGGAGAGTGACCCACCCAGCGCCGCCACGGCGCCCGCCCCGACGCACCTACGCAGCCGACCCAACTCCATGTCGCCTCCCCGTTGTCCGCGAACGTCGCCGAGGCACCAGCCTCGACTGCGGTAACCCGGACGCTACCGGGCGGTCGCGCCGGTAGCCTCCGTGGAGTGATCGACCTGCGCCTCGTCCGCGAGGACACCGACCTCGTCCGAGCCAGCCAGGCTGCCCGCGGTGAGGATCCGTCCACAGTGGACACATTGGTGACCGCGGCCGATCGTCGGCGAGAATCTGTCGGGCGCGCGGACTCCCTCCGAGCCGAGCAGAAGGTCCTCGGCAAGCGGGTGAGCACGGCCGGACCAGAGGAGCGCCTGGCGCTGCTGGTGCAGGCCAGGGATCTTGCGGTGGCGGTCAAGGCGGCGCAGGCCGAGGAATCCGCTGCGGATGTTGCGTTGCAGGAGGCGCACCTGGCGGTACCCAACGTCGTGGAGCACGACGTACCAGCCGGTGGCGAAGACGACTACGTCGTCCTCAAGGAGGTAGGGGACAAGCCGACGTTCGAGGGCTTCACCCCTCGCGACCACGTCGAAATCGGACAGCTGCTCGGCGCGATCGACACCGACCGAGGCTCGAAGGTCTCCGGCGCCCGGTTCTACTTCCTCACCGGGCAGGGCGCGCTGCTGCAGCTCGCCCTCCTGAACATGGCGGTGGCGCAGGCTGTCGAGACCGGCTTCACGCCTGTAATCACGCCGAGCCTGGTACGGCCGGAGGTGATGGGCGGGACGGGATACCTCGGTGCGCACGCGGCGGAGATCTACCGGTTGGAGATCGACGATCTCTACCTCGTGGGTACGTCGGAAGTCCCTCTCGCGGGCATGCACATGGCCGAGATCATCGACCTTTCGGCCGGACCTCGGCGCTACGCCGGCTGGTCGTCCTGCTACCGCCGCGAGGCCGGCTCCTACGGCAAGGACACCCAGGGAATCATACGGGTGCACCAGTTCGACAAGGTCGAGATGTTCTCCTACTGCGACCCGGCCGAAGCACGGGACGAGCACAAGCGGTTGCTGGCCTGGGAGGAGCAGATGCTCGCGAAGGTCGAGCTGCCCTACCGCGTCATCGACACAGCGGCCGGTGACCTCGGCTCCAGTGCCGCCCGCAAGTACGACTGCGAGGCGTGGATCCCCACGCAGGGGCGGTACAGGGAGCTGACGAGCACCTCGAACTGCACGACGTTCCAGGCGCGACGCCTGAACATCCGCTTCCGGGACGCCGACGGGCGCCCGCAGTTCGCCGCCACCCTCAACGGCACGCTGGCGACGACCCGGTGGCTGGTCGCCATCCTGGAGAACCATCAGCAGCCTGACGGATCCGTTCTCGTGCCGGTCGCCCTGCGCCCCTTCCTCGGCGGCCGCGAGGTCCTGCAACCACTGTGACGTCCGCTCCCGGCCTTATCGCCACCGATCTCGATGGCACGTTGCTCCGCACCGACGGGACCGTGTCCGAGCGCAGCCAGGTGGCGTTGGCCGCCGTCCGCGCTCGCGGCATCCCCGTCGTGGCGGTGACCGGTCGCGGGCCACGGTTGCTGGACGCGGTCAGGGGCTACATGGGTGGGCTGGGGCTGGCTGTCCTGGCGCAGGGCGGATACGTCGTCGACCTGGCCACTGGGGAGGAGCTGTCGGTGTCCTCGCTGCCCTCGGCCGTGGCAGCCAAGGCCCTCGCCTTGATCGAGGACGCGGTCGGCGATCTCATCATCGCGGTCGAGGAGGTCGCGAACCTGACCGGCCCGTTGCGGGTCGAGCACGGTTTCCAGTGGCCGTTCCCCGAAGCGGCGGTCCTGCTGCACCGAGCCGAGGTTCTGCGCGGTGACGCGTTGAAAGTGTTCGTACGCTCACCGGTACACGACCAGGACTCGTTGCTCGCGCTCGCGCTGGACGTCCTGCCGCCCGATCTCGTCGAGGTAACCCACGCCGGGCTCGGCTTCATCGAGATCTGCCCGCCCGGGGTCACCAAGGCCACCGGTCTGGCCGTGGCGGCGGCTCGGCACGGTGTCGAGGCAGCCGACGTGCTCTGCTTCGGAGACATGCCCAACGACCTGTCGATGTTCGGGTGGGCAGGTCATTCGGTGGCAGTCGCGACTGCCCATCCGACGGTTCTCGCCGCGGCCGGCTCCGTCACGCTGTCCAACGACGAGGACGGCGTCGCTGCCTACCTCGAGGCATTGTTCACACCGGCGCCGTGACCAGACGGCCGCGGCTCGTCGCTACCGACCTGGACGGCACCCTGCTCGGCAGCGACGGACGAGTCTCACGACGTACTGCCGAGGCGGTGGCCCGGGTGGAGGCGGCCGGCGTGCCGGTCGTCATTGTCACCGGCCGGCCGCCGCGCTGGCTCAGCACGATCGCAACGCAGCTCGACCATCGGGGCATCGCCGTCTGCGCCAACGGCGCGGTGATCTGGGACCTGCACACCGACTCGATGGTCGAGTCCGACCCGCTGGCCCCCGACGTCCTGCGAGACGTGACATCGCGGCTGCGGGCCGAGCTGGGTGAGGCCAGCTTCGCAGTCGAGTACGGCGACTCCTTCACCCACGAGGCCACCTACCCGGTGCGCTGGGAACAACCGAACCCGCACGTGACCGTCGGCGCGCTTGCGGAACTGCTTGCCCAGCCGGCGGTCAAGTTGCTGATGAGACATCCGACGTACGGGCCGGATGAGCTGCTCTCCGCGGCGGAGGCGATCCTCGGCGACTCGGTGACGCTCACACATTCCTCCAGCGACGGACTGCTGGAGATCTCCACCGCCGGCGTGACCAAGGCGAGCGGGCTGGCACGGGTCGCGGCCTCACACGGCATCGGCGCCGAGGACGTGCTCGCCTTCGGCGACATGCCCAACGACCTGCCGATGTTCGCATGGGCCGGTCACTCGGTCGCGATGGCCAACGCGCACCCGGCCGTGCTGGATGCGGCAGACGAGCTCACCGCATCCAACGCCGAGGACGGCGTGGCGGTGTATCTGGAGATGTTGTTCCCCTGACGTCAGCCGCGTGAGCCCTCGTTGAACAGCAGGACCAACTCGTCGCCGGCCGAGGTTGTCACGATGTCAACGTCGCCGTCCCCATCGAGGTCGGCGACGTCGGCATCCTCGGGAAAGAATTCGACTCGACCGTGGTCGGATCCGCGGCGAGCGCACCGCCCGTGCCCTCCAGCACCGACACATATCCCTTGCGGCTGAATATGGGCCCGTAGCCGGTGGTGACCACCAGGTCCACGATTCCGTCCGCGTTGAAGTCAGCTGCCGTCAGGGAATCGACCTGGTCCAGGACCTGGTAGCTCCTCGAGCCCCGGAAGCCACCCGCACCGTCACCTCGAAAGACAGAGACCGTGTCCCTGTTGTCGACCATGGTGTCGTTCGTGCCGACCGCCATGTCCAGCTGGTCGTCGCCGTCGAAGTCAGCGAGGATCACATCCCGCGGAAAGTCCGCCACCGGGATGTCGGCGACAAGGTCGAGGACACCGGAGCCGTCGCCGATCAGCACCGAGACGGTGCTGGCAACGATATTTGCGACCACGACGCCCGCGACATCGTCACCGTTGAGATCGCCGACATCGAGCGCTGTGGGTTCGTCACCCACTGGGTACCTGGCCTCTACGGCGAAGCCGCCCTCCCCATCGCCGAGCAGGACTGACACGTCGTCCGAGCGGAGGTTTGCCACGACAAGATCAGCATCCCCGTCGTCGTCGAGATCACGAGCGACCATGTCCCCCGGGGAGTCTCCCGCCGGGTACGACGACGGCGTCGCGAATCTGCCGCGGCCGTTCCCGATCAAGACGTTGACCACGTCGGCCGTTCCCAGGGTGACAGCGAGGTCCTGGCGGCGATCACCATCGAAGTCGGACACGACAACGGTTTTGGGCGAGGAGCCAACAGGCTGCGGCAGCCGTACCGGTTCGCGAAAGGTCCCACCGCCGAGGCCGAACACGATCGCGAGGTCGGAGGTCTGTGAGTCCGCGCTGATCAAGTCGAGCACACCGTCGCTATTGAAGTCGCCGGTCGCCACGCTCTGCGGCCCCTTCCCGGTGCGGACGTAGACCGGCGCACTGAGGTCTATTGCATCCGCGGCCGGGACATCGGCCGTAGCTGCCGGCATCCCCACGCTGCCGATAACGAGAAGGGCGGCGGTGGCGCTCACCCCGATCCGCACAGCCATTCGGTGCCCGGCGCGCACACTCAGGTCGTCAATTTCTGGCTCATGGTCAACCGGCTCGCTGGGTAGTCGTTCGACGCGCGACGACTACAGGTACTGGCCAGTGCCGCCGATCGGCGACGGTTGACCCTGTTGCTGGCCCGGTGCCGAAGCGCCAGGGGGCAACGCCCGGCGGCGCATTTCCTCCAGCTGCATCCGGGCGGACATCTGCTGGGCGAAGAGCGCGGTCTGGATGCCGTGGAAGAGGCCCTCGAGCCAGCCGACCAGTTGGGCCTGCGCTATCCGCAGCTCGGCATCGGAGGGAGTGGTGTCCTCGCTGAAGGGCAGCGACAGCCGGCGCAGCTCGTCGCGCAGCTCCGGCGCGAGGCCCTCCTCGATCTCGTGAATCGAGGACTCGTGGATCTCGCGCAGCCGGTTGCGGCTCGCCTCGTCCAGCGGCGCCGAGCGGACCTCTTCGAGCAGCTGCTTGATCATCGTGCCGATCCGCATCACCTTGGCCGGCTGCTCCACCATGTCCGCGACATTCGGGCCGGCGTTATCCCCGTTCGCGTCGACCGCGATCTGGCCTACGGGCCGACCGTCCTCGCCGACGATGACGACCTGGCGTTGCGACGTTTCTGGAGTTGTCTCGCTCACGGAAGCCATCCTTGCTTAATTTCCCCACGGACGTTGCCAAACCCCAGGCCCCGGGTCCGGACCGGCGATGACATCGTAAGGTTCGGCATTGTGCTTGACGTTGCGAGGGTCCGAGGGCTGTTCCCGACCCTCTGCGACGGTTTCGTCCATCTCGACGGCCCGGCCGGAAGCCTGGTCCCCGAAAGCGTGGCACACGCAGTCGGCGCGACCATGCGGGTGCCGATCGGCAACACCGGCGGGGTGTTCCCGTCCTCGGTCCGCGCCGGTCAACTTCGCGACGGGGCACGGCTGGCCATGGCCGACCTGGTCGGCGGCGATCCGGACGGCGTCGTGCTGGGTCCGAACATGACGACGCTGACGTATGTGCTTTCCCGGGCGCTGGCCAAGACGTGGCAGCGGGGCGACGAGATCATCGTGAGCCGGCTCGATCACGACGCCAACATCCGGCCGTGGGAGCAGGCCGCCGCGGCGGTCGGAGCCCGCGTGCGATGGGCCGAGATCGACATCGAGACATGCGAACTGCCTGAGTGGCAGTACGACGAGCTCATCAACGAGCGCACCCGCCTCGTCGCCGTCACCGCGGCGAGCAACGCCGTCGGCACCCGCCCCGACGTACGCGCTATCGCCGATCGGGCGCACGCTGCGGGTGCGCTGATGTACGTCGACGCCGTGCACGCCGCGCCGCACGTCCCCCTGGACACCGTCGAGCTCGGTGCGGACTTCATCGCGGTCAGCGCCTACAAGTGGTGCGGCCCGCACGTGGGTGCCGTGGTGGCCGCCCCCGGCGTACTGGAGGGGCTGCAGCCGGACAAGCTGCTGCCGTCACCGGACTCCGTGCCGGACCGGTTCGAGACCGGTACGCCGCCGTTCGAGCTCTTCGCCGGCGTGGTCGCGGCGGTGGAACACATCGCCGGCCTGACCGGTGAGTACGACGGCGACCGGCGCAAGCGTGTCCTCGTCGCCATGGCCGCCGTCGAGGAGTACGAGCGCCGGCTGATGACCCGGCTGGAGCAGGGCCTGCGGGCCATGCCGCACGTGACGATGCTCGGGGCGCCGGCCCGCCGTACGCCGACGGTGTCCCTCACGGTCGCCGGGATGTCCCCGCGGCAGGTGACCGAGGAACTGGCCCGGCACCGGATCTGCGCCTGGGACGGCGACTACTACGCGCGTGAACTCATGGACGCGCTCGGGGTCAGCGAGATCGGCGGCGCCGTTCGGCTGGGGCTCGCGCACTACACCGCGGCAAACGAGGTCGAGCACACCCTCAGCGTCTTCGCCGACCTTCGCACGCGTTCGTGATCGTGGGCGTACACCGGCCATAGCCGGTCAGATCCCGTGATCACGCGCTCCCGCCGGCGTCAAGTGGCGAGCAGGATCTTGCCGACGTGTTCGCTGGCCTCCAGCAGCCGGTGCGCCTGCGCGGCGTCGGCCATCGGCACCACCTGATCGACGACCGGCCGGACCTCACCGGCTGCGATCGCCGGCCACACGTGCTCGAGGACTTGCGCGACGATCTCCGCCTTGCCGCCGGGGCCGGTCGGCGGCCGCGACCGCAGCGCCGTTGCGCTGACCGAGGCGCGCTTGGAGAGCAGCGCCCCGATGTTCAGCTCGGCCCTGGCGCCGCCCTGCATCCCGATCACGACGAGCCGACCGTCCGTTGCCAGTACGTCGACGTTGCGCCCGAGGTAGGCCGCACCCATGTTGTCGAGGACCACGTCGGCGCCGTGGCCTCCGGACGCGTCCCGCACCCGTTCGACGAAATCCTCCGTGCGGTAGTCGATCGCGACCTCGGCCCCGAGCTCGACACAGCGCTCGCGTTTGTGCGGCGTACCGACCGTGCAGAAGACCCGCGCACCGGTCCGCGCCGCGAGCTGGATCGCCATCGTGCCGATGCCGCTGGACCCTCCGTGCACGAGAAAGACGTCCCCGGCCGCAAGGTGGGCGAGCATGAACACGTTCGACCACACCGTGCAGGTCACCTCCGGCAGCGCGGCCGCGGTCACCACGTCGACTCCGGCCGGGATGGGCAGTACTTGACCCGCCGGTACGGCGACCCGTTCGGCGTAACCGCCGCCGGCGAGCAGGGCGCACACCTCGTCGCCGATCTGCCAGCCGCTCACGTCCGAACCGACAGCCCCGATCCTGCCGCTGCATTCCAGCCCCGGGTACGGCGAGGCCCCTGGCGGCGGCTGGTATGTGCCCTGTCGCTGCAGCACGTCGGCGCGGTTGACCGCGCTGGCCGCTACCTCGATGAGCACCTCGCCGACGCCCGGCACGGGGTCGGGCACGTCTGCCCAGGTGAGGACCTCTGGTCCACCGGACGTGGGCAGGGTGATTGCTCGCATACCGACTAACCTATGCGGACCGAAACGGCTCGGCGGAGGTGCCTGGATGTCTGAACTGCTCGTTCTCGGCGCGGGCCTGGGTGGGCTCAGCACCGCGCTGCTGCTGGCGCGGGACGGTCACCGGGTAACGGTGGTCGAACGCGACGGCGACCCGCCGCCGGCCGACCCGGAGCTCGCCTGGAGCCGGTGGGACCGGCACGGCGTGAACCAGTTCCGGATGCCGCACTACATGCTCCCTCGCTGGCGCCAGCTCATGCAGCGCGAGCTGCCCGACGTACTCGCCGATCTCGTTGCCGGCGGAGCCGCCGCGATCAACCCGCTGGACCTGGCCAACCCCAAGCACACCGGCGGCCGGTGGGACGGCGACGAGCGCTTCCACACCGTCACCGCCCGCCGACCGGTGCTCGAGTCGGCACTCGCGCGGGCGGCGCAGAACGAGCCGGGCGTGACGGTTCGGCGTGGAACGGCCATCCGGGCTGTCAGCACCGGTACGCCGACGCGCCCCGGCGTCCCGCACGTCACAGGCCTGGTCACCGAAACCGGTGAGGAGATCCGCGCCGACCTCGTGATCGACGCCAGCGGGCGCCGCTCGACCGTTCCCGCCCTGCTGGCCGCAGCCGGGGCGCGACCCGGAACCGAGCAGCGCGAGGACTGCGGATTCGTCTACCAGACCCGGCATTTCCGGGCTCGTTCCGGCGGCGGGACACCCCAAGTGGTGGCGGCGTTCATCCAGGATTATCCGGGCCTGACGATCCTGACTCTCCCCGCCGACAACGACACCTGGGCGGTGGCGTTCGTGATCAGTGCTCGCGACCGGGAACTGCTCGGGCTACGAGAGCCGCGGGCCTGGGATGCGGCAATGGCGACCTTCCCGCTGGCCGCGCATTGGATGGACGGCGACCCGATCAGCGGCGTGGACGTCATTGCCGGCATCGAGGATCGGATCCGCCGGTACGTCGTTGATGCCGGCCCCACGATGACCGGGCTGCTGCCGGTCGCGGACGCGTGGGCCTGCACGAATCCGTCGCTGGGTCGCGGCTCGTCGATCGGTCTCCTGCACGCTTGCGCGCTGCGGGACCTGCTGCGCGACAACGCGTCGGATCAGCCGGGCGAGCTGGCCATGAGTTGGGACGAGCGGACCCGCGCCGAGGTGCAACCCTGGTACCGGCTCACGCTGGACTACGACCGGCACCGGCTGGCCGAGGTCGACGCCCATCGGGAGGGCCGGGTGTACCGCACGGACGATCCCGCCTGGGCAAGGACGAAGACGCTGGCCAACGCGGCCGGCCGCCATCCAGAGGTACTGCGGGGCGTGCTCGACATCTCCGCGCTGCTAGCCACCCCACAAGAGGTGATCGACCGGACGGGCATCGCCGAGCTGCTCGACCCTGCCGCAGAAAGCCGGCAGCTACCCGGTCCCGACCGCACGCAACTGCTGGCAGCCGTCGCCGTATAGGCGCCGTTCCACGTCTGGTCCGCCGTCGACGGGCCGGTGACATGATCGCGGCCATGAGAGTTCGTCGCGTGGTACCGGATTTCGAGAGCCGATCGTTGGAGACGTCCAAGGGGTTCTACGGCGATCTGCTCGGGCTGCATCCAGTGATGGATCACGGGTGGATCGTGACCCTGGCCGATCCTGACCGCTCTGAGGTCCAGATCAGTCTGATGACACATGACGAGACGGCGCCGGTCGTCCCGGAGGCCTCGATTCAGGTGGATGACGTCGACGGATGTCACGCGGCGGCGGTCGAGATGGGCGCGGAGATCGTGCATCCGTTGACGGACGAGCCGTGGGGGGTTCGCCGGTTCTTCGTTCGTGACCCGGACGGGCACGTGATCAACATACTGAGCCATCCATAGGCATTCTCCCGGCGAAGACTCAATCCCGGGCGTCAGCCTTGGGCGTAGCTGCCGCTACGCCGACTCGCTGCCGGACCTGCAAGGCACCCTGAAGGACCCGAGCTGCACCATGTCCCGATGCTGTGAGGGGTCTGGCGCCGCTCAGTCCGGACGTCGGGCGAAGAACACGAACTCCCGCCCCGGCCGGTCAGGTGCGTCGCGGACGTCGGACACGAGGTACCCGTGCGCAACCAGTGCCGCCTCGACCTCGTCGCGCTCGCGAAAGCGCAGCGTCGAGTCCGATGTCAGCACCTCACCGTCGGAGCCGAACACGCTCGTCCAGCGGAAGCTGACCAGCGGCCCGCTGACGTCGGTCACCTCGACCCAGGTCTCCACCGCACCGACTCCTTCGATCTCGGTGATGCCGTACGACGCCGCGCGGTTCCATTCTCGCCACCCGCGATATGCCGGGACCCGGGTCTCGAACACCAGGTGGCCACCGGGCCGCAATGCGTCGTACACCCTGCGGAGCGTGCCCTCCCAGGTCATCGGATCGACGATCGCCTGGGCGACATTCGCGGTCATGGTCGCCAGATCGACCTGCATCGGGGGCAGCGTCGTGGCGTCTCCGTGGATCCAGCGCACCCGCTCGGCGCCGGGCTTACCCCTTGCGACACCGAGCGAGCCGCTGGCCGGGTCGACGCCGGTCACGTCGAGACCGTGATCGGCGAGGAGCAGCGCGAACGAACCGGTCCCGCAACCCACGTCGAGCACGCGGCGGGCGCCGAGTTCGTCGGCGATGGCGGCGTACACGTCGAGATCGCTGCGGTCGGGGTCGAGCGCGTCATAGATCGTGACCAGCCGCGGGTGCTCGAAGATGTCATCTGGCATGCAGGCGACCATGGGACTTCGGTGTCGTCAACGTCTGCGGCCTTTGTCGGGCAGCGACGTGGGGAGCCCGTCCAGGATCAGGCTCAAGCCGAACTCGAGACAGGACGTGGGATCGGCTCAGTGATACGGCTTGTGCGGGATCGCCGCGTCGTTCAGCTGCTGGTCCATGTCCACCCAGATGGCGCCGTCCTCGATCTTGCAGGCGTACACCGGAATCGGATCGACGGCCGGGATTCCGAGCGGCTGCCCAGTCCTGAGGTCGAAGCGCGAATTGTGCGCCGGACAGATGAGCGTGTCGTCGTCCTGCAGGTAGCCCTCGTTCAGCGGCTGCTGCTGGTGCGTGCAGGTGTTGTGTACCGCCACCACCTCGTCCTCGTAGAGGCGGACGAGGCAGACCGGCTCGCCCAGCTGGACGAGCATCGTGTCGCCCTCTTCCAGCTGGTCCAGATCAGCTATCGCTTTCCATGCCATGCCGTTCCTCCTTCGGTTTCGCGCGCCTGGATCTGGGCTGGGAGCCCCGTACCTCGATCCAGCCGTTTCGTACCCGCGTCGGGAGTACCGGCTGGGGATGATGGGCGGGTCCGCGCACGATCTGCCCGTCCCGCAGATCGAACCGGGACCCGTGCAGCGGGCAGGTGACGACGCATCCGCTGACGTCGCCGCGACTGAGCAGTCCACCCGCATGGCTACAGGTGTCATCCAACGCGTACAGCTGCCCGTCGCGACGGTGAAGCAGAACCTTCCGACCCTCGACCTCGACCCCGGTCGGGGTGTCGTCTGGCAGGTCTGTGTCGGACACCGCGCGGACCCACCGGTTGGGTCCGGAGAATCCCGCGACGCGGTTGACCATGGCCGCCCTGCCCTGCACCAGATGGCCCCCGACGTATCCCGCGGCCGCCGTGACGCCGAAACCGGTGAGGCTCAGGACGCGGGCAGGGCCACGGTGGCCGGTGAGCCGGGCGGCCAGGGAGGCACCTTGCAGCGCCACACCGGCGAGGTTCAACACGCCGTGGAACAGCCCGATCCGGCGGTCCGCACCGTCACTGACCGTCCAGTCGGTGACACCAGTCGCGACCGTGGCCGCCGCGGCGAGGAGGCCGGCCGCACTCAGCGTCGCGGCAGGGTCCATCCCGCCGTTGCCACTGCGGACATCTTTGCCAAGCAGGTCCAGCACGACCGTGCCGGACCACAGGCCGATCGGGAGGTCGCTCAGCGCCGGGTGGAGAGCGTGCCCGGCCCACCGGCCTCCGTGCATGAGCTCGACGGCCAAGTTGTCCCGGTGCCGGTCGTACAGCGGCTGTACCACCCCGGACACGCCGTCATTGAGGGCTTCCAACCACTGCCATCGACCTACCGCGGAGAACAACTCCTGATGCCAGGTGGTCAGCCGGGAGGCGGCACCAGCCTCGGTCGCGGCGCCGGACTGCCCGTTGGCACTCGACATCGACTGCTCCTTCCTGGCCAGCCATTCCTAGCAGAGCACGATCTGATCTGAACCCGTCAACGACGCCAGGGGGGTTCCCCTCCAACCGGAGAGTCACACACCGGGGGGCTCGGCCGCGAGCACGGCGCTACCTCGCCCGCAGGTCCTTACGCAGGATCTTGCCGCTTCCCGACTTTGGAATCTCCTCGATGAATTCGACCGCTCGCACCTTCTTGTGCGGCGCGACCTTATCGCTGACGTAGGACATCACGTCCTCGGCAGAGATGTCCTGTCCCGACGCAACGACGATGAACGCCTTGGGAATCTCCCCGCCTTCCTCGTCCGCTACGCCGATCACCGCGGCGTCGGCGATCTTCGGGTTGCCGAGCAGGATCGCCTCCAGCTCCGCCGGCGCGACCTGGTAGCCCTTGTACTTGATCAGTTCCTTGACCCGGTCGACGATGGTGAACGCGCCCTGCTCGTCGACGACGGCCACGTCGCCGGTGTGCAGGTAGCCGTCGGAGTCGACGGTGGCGGCGGTGGCCTCTTCGTTGTTGAGGTAGCCCTTCATCACCTGCGGCCCGCGGATCCACAACTCGCCGGGTTCACCGTCGCCCGCGTCCTCGCCGGTCTCCACCGACACCAGCCGGCACTCAGTGTTCGGGAGCGTCACACCGACGCTGCCGGCCGGCATGGGCACGCCATCAGGCATCGCGTGCGACACCGGCGACAACTCGGTCATGCCGTATCCCTGCTTGACGTCGCACCCCAGCCGCTTCGCGCATGCGTCGGCGAGGTCTCCGTCCAATGGTGCGGCCCCGGAGAAGACCACCGTGAGCGCCGCGAGGTCGAACTTGTCCACGATCGGGTGCTTGGCCAAGGCCAGCACGATCGGCGGCGCGACGTACGCGCGGGTGATCTTCTGGTCCTGCAGCACGGTCAGGAACTGCTCGAGGTCGAAGCGTGGCATCGTCACGACGGTCGCGCCCGCGGACAGCCCGACGTTCATAAGCACAGTCAGCCCGTAGATGTGGAAGAACGGGAGTACGGCGACCAGCCGGTCACCGGGTCCGATGTCGAACATCGCCTCGCACTGAGCCACGTTGGCCACCAGGTTCCGGTGGGTGAGCATGACCCCCTTGGGCAGGCCTGTGGTCCCGCTGGAGTACGGCAGCGTCACCAGATCCTCGGCGGCGTTGATCTCGACTTGCGGGCTGGGCGCTTCTGAGGTGAGCAGGTCGCGCAGTGACGCGTGCCCCTCGGCACCGTCCATCACGATGATCTCCTCGACCGGCTGCTTCTCGGTCGCGGCCCGCGCCCGGTCGAGGAAAGGCGACACCGTGATCAACATCTTCGCGCCGGAGTCCTTGAGCTGGAACGCGATCTCGTCCGGCCCGTACAGGGAGTTGATCGTGCTGGACAGCGCTCCGGCCGCGGCGATCCCGTGGAAGATGACCGGGTAGTAGATCGTGTTGGGGCTGAACACCGCGACGGTGTCTCCGGGTTTGATTCCGCGATCGGCCAGCGCCGCGGCGACACGGTCGACGTAGGCAGCAAGCTGCCCGTAGGTGAGCTGGTCTCCGCTGAGTCCGTCGACGAGGGCTGGGCTGTCCTTGTGCTCAGCTGCCCTGCGCAGGACGAACGCTGGGACGGAGACGTCGGGAATGTCGACATCGGGATAGGTGCTGCGAACACTCATGAGGTCTCCTCGATTGGGCGGGGCCAGAGCACAGCCTGGGTACAGCGGAACAGGGCAAGGACCTTGCCGGTGTCGTCGTGGCGGACGACTGCATCCCAGACCTGCGTCGTACGGCCGGCATGGACGGCAGTCGCGTCGGTGCTGATGGTGCCGTCGCGAGCGGTGCCCAGGAAGTTCGTCTTCAACTCGATGGTCGTGAACCCGCTGGCACCCTCGGGCAACAAGGAGCGGCAGCCGAAGCCGCACGCGGTGTCGGCCAACGCGATGATCGTCGCCGCATGCAGGTAGCCGTTTGGTGCCAACAGATCTGGGCGTACTGCGAGGCGGGCGCGCAGCCCGCCGCGCTCGGACTCGAGGACTTCGAAGCCGACCAGTCCGGGCAGGCAGCCCACGGCGAGTCGCTGCAGCTCCGCCACCGTGGCCACCATCAGGGCACCCTAGACGTTGCCGGAGCTTCGCTGGTACGAGGAGTTCCTCAGCGCTGCTCGGTGAAATCGTCCGGATCGCCGTCGAGCTCGGCGGCCAGCTTCCGCATCTCCGCGCGTTCACGTCTCGTCTCCCGACGACGGGCGAGCAGGACGCGGGAGGAGCTGATCGGCTCGAGCGACGGGAGCGTCATCCAGAACACCGGCCTGGTCCGTTTCGCAAAGGCCACGCCGATCACGAACACCCACATCGTGGCGATGAGAGTGTTCACAGCCGCACCCACGGCGCCGAAGAGCGGCATGAGGACGAAGCCGAGGCCGATGCTCAGAATCGCCGCCACCGCGTTGCGGATGATGGCCTCGCGGTACAGCTTCTCCCAGTTCTGGATCCAGAGCAGGATCCCGCCCATGCAGACGAAGGGCGTCGTCAGCGCGAGCAGGATGATGATGGTGCTGATCCCGTCGTAGTCCGGTGGCAGCAGCAACGGCGCCACCGGCGCGACGACCAGGATGAGGCCCAGCGTCAGGCCGTAGCCGAGCAGGGTGATCAGTCGGCTCACGTCCTGGAGCCTTGCCCAGTACGCCACGGGATCCCGGTTCTTGAGGGCGAGCAGCCGAGGTGCGAGCGAAGCCATGAGTGCGACCAGCGGGAACCTGGGGGTCTCGGACAGGCTCGCGGCCAGACTGAACACACCCGTGTCGGACAATCCACCCAGCCACGCGAGCTGCACCTGGTTCAACTTCATGAAGATCATGGCGCTGGACGTGGCGATGAACAGCGGCGTGAACTCTTTGAGCAGAGAGATGATCCGCTCGCGGCTCACCTCCCACGTAAAGCCCTTGGCAGCGCGACGGAAGGCAATCCACATACCGAGCGAGGCAAGGAACGACTCGACGACGTACGTCCAGGCAATGGCAGTGACACCGAAGCCGAGCAGCGGCAGTGCGATCCGGACTGCGCCGGTGACGAGCGTGACCGAGATCCGGATCTTGACTGTCCGCCTGCTCTCCAGGCGCTGCAGGAACCAGGCGTCGACGGTGTTCAGTGGCCTCAGCATCGAGGACCCGACCATCACGATGGTCACCGTGCCGACCTCGCTGCCGACTCCGACGGTGAACGCGACCACGACCACGATCAGGAGCACAAGCGCCGTGATCGCGAATCCGGCCACGATCACCGACGCGGTGTAATGCGCTTGCGCGTGCTTCGGCTCGGCGACGGTGTCGCGCAGGGTGCACGAGCTGATGATGCTGGCCACCGGGAGCAACAGGTTCAACAGTGCGAGCCCGACCGCGATCTTTCCGTAGTCCTCCGAGCCCAGCTGGGCGGCCACGATGAAACTGACGATGAAGGCAACGCCGAGGTGGATGACCCGCTCCAGGATGAGCCAGAACGCATTCTTACCGGTTCGTTTCATGCCTCCGCCGCCGCCGCGCGGCGGGGCTACGACTGCCTCTGTCATCTTGGTTGGGCCGTCTTCTCTTCCGGTCTCAGTCAGTTCGGGGTCTCGGATACTTCCGGGGCGCTTCGGGGCACACGCACCCCGTAGATCCCCCGGGGGCAGCATGGGCAGGCGATGCCGGTCGGCAGGAGCATACCGCCCGGGTAGGCGCCCGCGCCTCAACCGCCGTACCCGCCCGGTCACGTTCGGCAAGGATCCGAGGCACACTGACGGCGTCAGCGTCACCTGGAGTCACCGGTCCGACAGGAGGTTCCGTCAATGCGCTTCGGCCGTTCCGCGAACCGCGCACCCGCGGGTGGCGCCAGGGTGCCGGCGGTGCTGATCGCCACCTTGATCCTGGGCGGTCAGACACTCTGGGCGCCACCACCCGCCGCAGCGGCCGTCGCTATGGAGGACATCCGGGTTCCGTCCGGTTCTGGCCCGGATGCGGTCGATCTGGACACCACGCTCTACGTCCCGGATTCCGCCACCGCCGCCGAACCTGCGCCGGCGATCATCGTCGCGCACGGATTCGGCGGCAGCAAGGACTCCGTCCGCGAGGTGGCCGCCCGGCTCTCCGAGCTCGGGTATGTCGCGCTGGCCTTCAGCGCGCGCGGATTCGGCGACAGCACGGGCACGATCTCGGTCAACGCTCCGGACTTCGAGATCGCCGATGTCAGCACGCTGATCGACCTGCTGGCCGAGCGCGAGGAGGTCATGCAGGACTCCTCCGGCGACCCTCGGGTCGGCATCTACGGTCGCTCGTACGGCGGGGCGTTGGCCCTGCTCGCCGCCGGCTACGACGACCGGGTCGACGCGATCACGCCCGGATCCACCTGGAACAGCATGGTCAGCGCGCTGTTCCCGAACGACGTGGGCGCGCCGCCGGCGCAGACTCCGGCGGCCGATCCACCGCCGGGTGACGACGGTGTCTTCAAGCGGTTATGGGCCGGATTGTTCTTCGAGTCCGGCGGGGGGACGCTGCCGGAGACAGGCGCCGATGCGACGGCGGGCAGTTGCGGCCGCTTTCGGCCCGAGTTCTGCGCAGCGGTGCTGGAGGGAGCCAGTGGCGGCCAGCTCACCCCGGACCTGAAAGTCCTGCTGGAGGCGTCGAGCCCGGCCTCCGTACTTGATCGGATCACAGCGCCGACCCTGCTCACTCAGGGCGAGGGTGACACCCTCTTCCCGCTGGCCGAGGCCGACGCGAACGCCCGCGGGATCGCCGCCAACGGCACGCCGGTCAAGATGATCTGGTACAGCGGCGGCCACGGTGCCCGGACGACCGGGGCAGACAACAGGCTCCAACTGCAGGAAACCGCCGCGTGGTTCGGGTACTACCTGCGTGGGGAGGGGCCGGAGCCGGAACCCACGTTCTTCTATTCGGCCTTCGATGGAGCCTCGACCGGGAACCAGGAGCCGCAGTCGAGCATTCAGGAGGCTGCGGAGTACCCCGGCCTGACCGGCGGCGCAACCCCGCGCATCGACATCCCGCTGTCCGGTGACACCCAACAGGTGCTGAACCCGGCTGACGGATCACCAGCCGCCCTCTCCGCGCTGCCCCCCGGGCTGCAAGTTGACCAGGGGGAGGAGCGCAACAGCGAGGAGCCCAGCGACATCCCGGGCCAGATCGCAACCTTCGCCAGCGACGTGCTCGACGAGGACATGCTGATCGTCGGCGCACCGGTCGCTTCCGTGCGGGTTGCGAGCCCCTCGGGGGAGGCCGTGCTCTTCGGGAAGCTGTACGACGTCGACCCAGACGGCGATGCCACCCTGCTGCTCGGACTCGTGGCCCCGCTGCGGCTGGCCGGCCTGGCGACGGACATCGAGGACGCCCAACCGGTCACCGTGACGCTTCCGGCGATCGCGCTCACGGTGCCAGCCGGTCACCGACTTCAGGTCGGGTTCGCCAGCACCGACCAGATCTTCGTCACCCCCGCCGAGGAACAGGTCTACGACGTCGCGCTGGCTGACGCCACGCTCAGCGTCCCGCAAGTGACCGCGGGCGACGCCGGGCCCGGCGACGGTGGCGGCTCGGGGTCCTCGCTGCGTCTCATCGCCCTGGTGGCGGTGGGGGTCCTCGTCGTCGTAGGGATCATCGCCGCCGCGATCGTCCGCGGCCGGCGGCAGCCCCCCGGCCGCCGCTAGGCCCGAGCGGTGCGAGGCCGCTAGTTGTGACGGCGGCGATACAGCTAGCCCGCGGAGGATGAGTCCGACGACACCGATTCGGCCTTGTCGCCCTTCTCTGACTTGTCGGCCTTGTCGGGGCTGCGCTCGGCCGTCGTCCGGCCGCGGCCGGAGGCACGGCGGCTCGTGACCGGGGCATTGAGCTCGTCGCGCGGGTTCGGGTCCGGCTCGTATCCGTAGCCGTACCCGGAGCCGTAGCCATAGCCGTGGCCGTAGTCCTTCGGCGAGACCATGTTCAGCACCGTGCCGACGACGCGGGCGTCGATCCCGTGCAGGATGTCGGCGGCGGCGCGCAGCTGCTCCCGCTTCGTCGAGCCGTACCGGGTGACGATCACCGCTCCGTCGGCCAGAACGGCAAGTACGGCGGCATCGGTGACGGGCAACAGCGGCGGAGCATCGACGATCACGTAGTCGTGGCTCTCCCGCAGCTCGGCGAGCAGATGCCCCATGTGATCGGAGCCGAGCAACTCACTCGGGTTCGGCGGGTGCGGCCCGGCGGCGAGCACGGACAGCTTGCCGTCGCCGTAGGGCTGCAGCAGCTCGGTCAGGTCAGCGTTTCCGGCCAGCACGTTGGTCAGGCCGGCACCGCCGACGAGGCGCAGATAGCGCAGCACCCGCGGCCGCCGCAGGTCGGCCTCGACCAGCACCACCCGCTGACCGGACTGGGCCAGGACGAGGGCGAGGTTGATCGCGGTGGTCGTCTTGCCTTCACCACTGATCGAGCTGGTGACGACCAGCACCCGAGGCGGTGCATCGACGCTGACGTACTGCAGGTTGGTCCTGATCTGCCGATAGGCCTCGCCGGTCATGGAGTGCGCGTTGAACTGGCTGGCCAGCGGCCGGTCGGCCATCGTCGCGTCATACAGGACGCCGCCGACGGCAGCGCCGCCGGTCAGCTCCTCGATCTGCTTGTTCGTCTTGACCGTGTTGTCCATGAAGTGGCGCACTAGCGCCAGGAGCACACCGATGAGCAGCCCCAGAACGGCGCCCAGTGGCAGCAGCAGCATCGGGTCGGGCGAGACCGGCTTGCTGGACAGCCCGGCGCTCTGCGTCTGGGTGACCTTGAACGGTGCGCTGCCCGTGACCGTGGTCGGACCCGTGGGTGATTCGGTGATGACCGGATCGGGCGTCTCGAGCTCTTTGACCACGCCCTCGAAGTCGGCTGCCAGCGTGTTGGCGATGAGCTGGGCTTCCTGGGGGGATTCGGCGGTGACGGTGATAGTCAGGATGACGGTATCCGGGAGTGCCGACACGGTGATCCGCTGGACCAGCTCACTCGTGGTTGCCTCCAGCCCCAGCTTGTCGGCCACCTGGCCGACGAAGGTCGTGCCGGTGAGGAGTTGGGCGTAGGTGGTGACCTGTTGCTGGGCGGCAACGCTGCCCTGCGCGGTGCTGCTGCCCTCTGGGCTGGAGTTGGAGACGAACAACTGCGACGTCGATGAGTAGACGGGCTGCAGCAGCAGGGTCAGGATTCCGAAGACCGCGACCCCGACCAGGACCGCTGCCCAGATCAGCTTCCAGCGCTGCCGCAGAGTCCGCAGGTATTGACTGAGCTCCACGAAACCGCCACTCCATTCGTCTGTGCTGGTCTCAGCACAAGATCGTAAGTCACAACCAGCCACCGTCGTTGGCGGAGCTGCCGGGCGCTCTGAACCCGGCCGAGGTTACCTCACCACGGCACGCCATCACCCGACGTGAGCGAAATTTACCCCGCCCGTCGTCGGGCACCGGGATATCGCCTCGATCAGTCCGCGGTCAGCTCCGCGGGGACGAACTGGGTGCCTTTGGTGTTCCGCGGTGTCATCGATGTGCGTTGTTGGAACGCCCAGTTCGTGATGTCGACACTGAGCGGTTTGGCGGGTACGCCGCCGTACATCGTGTGGGTCTTGCTCGCGCCCGGCATCAGCACCGCGCCCATCGCCAGGATGCTGCCCTCCGGCAGAGTGGCGCCCTTCGCGAGGATGGTCTTCGTCGCAATGAAGCTGTTGCGGCCGATGCGGGTCGGCCCGCAGGTGTTGACGTTGCGCTGTGGGTCGTAGGAGTGCGAGTAGATGAAGCTGTTGCGTCCGCCCATGCCGGCCCAGTCACCGACCAGCACACCGCCAGTGCAATCGATCTCGTGCCGCTTGCTGATGAACACGACCTTGCCGACCTTCAGGACGCCGACGAATTCGGGCTCGTCGGAGATCTTGCCGGTGGGCCTGCTGGCCCGGAAGTCGTTGTGCGGCCCGATCTGGGTCTCCTCGCCGAATTCGGCCAGCCGCAGCCCGCGCAGCTTGTTCATGAAGCCGATCGTGGTGCCGGCCCCGACCCGCAGCGTTCGGACCCTGAGCAGCACGATGGGTGCAATCCGCGCGGTGGGGTGCACCTGGTGGCCGAGCCGGTTCAGCAGCCCATTCTTGCGACGCGAGGCCGGCAGCAGTCCCACCGCCAGTACGAGCAGCACCTTGAGCTTCCTCACGGACGATCCCCTTTTCGATGGCTGGCCCCGACCCGCCCACGGATGGTGCGATCGCGACGCAGCATAACCTCGTGCGTCGGGCCGGTTTCATCGACAGGGAGGCACTGCTCGTGCGCGTGCTGCAGTTGCACAACCACCATCTGGGCAAGGGCGGCGCGATGGAGGTCCTCGCCTACGAAGCCGAGCTACTCGGCGCCGGTGGGCACACGGTGGAGCAGTACACGCTGCCCGCGGCCGAGGAGATGGGGTTGTCGGCGGTGCGCGCCGGGCTCAAGGCCGTCTGGAACATCGAAGCCAGCCGCGAGGTCAGCCGCCGCATCGAGGCCTTCGAGCCGGACGTGGTGCATGTCCACACCCCGTTCCCGCTGATGTCGCCGGCGGTATTCCGCGCCGCCGCGAGGGCGGGGGTGCCCGCGGTGACCACGGTGCACAGCTTCCGCTGGTCGTGCATCTCCGCGAACTGCTTTCGCGACAACGCGATCTGCGAGGACTGCGTCGGGACTCGGCTCAAGCTCGCCGGAGTGCGGCACCGCTGCTACCACGACAGCGTCGGTGCCAGCGCCGCGCTGACCGCAGGTTTGGTGCTGCACCGCCAGATCGGGACGATGGACAAGATCGCCCGCTTCATCACGCTGACCGAATTCGCCAAGCAGCTGCTCGTCCGGGACGGGCTGCCGGCGGCGCAGATCGTCGTCAAGCCGAACTCCGTGCCCGACCCGGGCAGCGCCGGTCAGCCGGTCGAAGATGCACCCTATGTCGCGTTTGTGGGCCGATTTCTCGACGTCAAGGGCATCGAGACGTTGCTCGATGGATGGAAGGTGATGCAGCAGGCGGGGCCGCCGGGTCTGCGCCTCAAGCTCGCCGGAGACGGCGACCTGCGCGCACTCGTCGAGGAACGAGCCGCCGCCGATCCCTCCATCGAATACCTGGGGTGGTGCAGCGAGGATGAGGTGGGCGCGCTGATGGGAGGCGCACGATGCGTCGTCGTACCTTCTGAATGGTACGAAGCGGGCGTTCCGATGGTGACCCTTCGCAGCTTGTCCGTTGGCACACCGGTCGTGACGTCCGACCTGGAGAACATCTGCGCCGACGTGCTGGCCGACGACACCGGCGTCACGTTCCAGGTCGGCTCCGCGGCATCGCTGGCGCAGGCCCTGGCGACTGTGCTGAGCGACGAGACGACGTGGCACGAGCGGCGCCAGCGGGCGCGGGGCTCCTACCTGCGCCGATACTCCCCCAGCAGCAACCTGAGCCGTCTCGTGGCCATCTACGACGTCGTACTGGATGAACGGCAACGAGCCCTGGCCGGCGGGACGTGATCTACCATCGCTGCTGAGAGCATCTTCCAGCGCGGGTACGGACGGGGTCTGCAGTGAGATTTGCCGCGTTGCTCGCCCTGGCGCTGCTACCGCTGCAGTGGTTCACCGTCGCGCCGAGCCCCATCGGCGAGCTGCGCATGCACCAGCTGGCCATGTTCGGGTTGACCGCCTGCGTCATCGCGACCTACGGGTTGGCCAGGATCGGTTCGGCCACCCGCCGGCTGCAGTTCTTCATCATCGCCAGTCTGTACATGCTCATACTCACCACCGCGATGGACCTGTACAACGGCGTGCTGCCCATCCAGCCCATCCAGTCCCTGCTCTACGTCGTGTCCTTCGTCGCGATCAGCGCCTACTTCTACATGGCCGCCAGCGATCCGAGTTCCCACCTCGTCGACGCATTGCGCTGGAGCGCGGTGGTGACGGTGACCGTTCTCATTGCCGCATTCGGGGTATCCCTCCTCAAGAACGGCATCAACCCACTGACGGTCATCCAGCAGACCATTGTCACAGCGGATCCCAGCGTTCTCACGCAACAATTGTTCGGGAAAGCATTTGTCGGATTCGGCTTGGACTTGGAAACGACTCAGGTACAGATCCGGCACGAGGTATTCGGCGGCATGCTGCTCTCGATGTACGTCGCGAGTTGGGCCAAAGCCCGCCGCCCCTTCACCGTGCCGAAACATCTCTTCTACTACCGCACGGCCATGGTGATCGGCAC
>JACCXW010000231.1 GCA_013696785.1 Geodermatophilaceae bacterium
GCCCGGTCAGCCGGGCGGCCAGCGTCGTCCACATCGGGGTGGTGCACACGAGCGCGGTGGACGCGGCCACGGTGGTCAGGGTGACGCTCGGCAGCCAGGCGGCGAAGTGGGCGGCCAGAAACGCGCCCGACAGCAGGCACAGCGCGAACTGCCGGCGAGTCAACGGCTGGCGACGGAGCCGGCCCGCGGCTGACGGGATCAGCAGGGCGGCACCGAGCGCGTTTCGCCAGAACGCGATCCCCAGGGCCGGCGCAGCGGCGAGTGCTGTCAGCGGCGCCGACATCGACACCCCCAGCACCGCCACCGCGAGCAGTCCGAACTCGGTGCCGGTCGGGCGGGCAAGCTGCCACTGGCCGACCCCGCCCTCGCCCACGCTGCAAAGGCTAGGCGGTGCAACCGCCGTACCATGCCGCGGCATGGGACAGCTTGCCGATACCCCGCCGATCATCGCCGCGGCGATGAAGAAGGCTGCCGTGGTCTGGTTGGCGCCGGTCGGTGGACGTGCCGTGGCCGCGTGGCTGCTCTGGCACGAGGGATCGGCGTACGTCGTCGGCGGCACCGGCGAGCAGCCGTTGACGGGAGTCGAGGGCGGGGCGCCGGTACTCGTCACCGTCGCGTCGGCGGACAAGCACAAGCGGCTCGTCACCTGGGTCGCGGCCGTCGCGGAGATTCGGCCGGGAAGTGCGGAGTGGGAGCTGATGGTGCCGCGGTTGGCGACGCGGCGACTGAGCGCGGTCGCTGACGCCCCGGCCCGGTGGGCTCGATCCGGCCGGGTGTTCAGGCTGACCCCCACCGGCGAGCTCACCGAAGCCGGCGACACGCTGCCGGCAACGAGTCTGGCCGCCCCTCCCGTGTCGAGTCCGGCAACGACCTGAGGTCAGGGGCTCCCGCCCCGGACCAGCCCGTCGTCAAGGGTTGCCGTGATCGGAACTGCCGGCACGACCTGACGGTGAAGTCGCTCCCACGGCAGCATCGACAGGATCGCCACTACGTGCGGCAGGAAGATGATGGTCACGCCGGCATACGTCATCACATGGAAGCCGACGAGGAACGTGACGATTGCGATCCTGGCCCGATCACTGCGGGCGAGCAGGATCAGCGGGCTCAACAGCTCCAGGCCCAGCATCAGCCACTGGGCCGTGGTGAGCAGGTTCGGCACGTCGAGGGTCCACTCGGCGAGGCCGGTGCCGCGCCGGATCACCGCCCGCGTCAGGGTCGCTCCGGTAACCCAGTCCCAGCCGCCGAACCGGACCTTCGACCAGGCGGCGAAGAAGTAGGTCAGCATCACGGCGACCTGGATGCAGCGCAACGCCCAGCCAGCGGCCTCGGACCTGCCGCGATCCCGCCACCGCGCCACCCCCACGGTCGGGAGCACCGCCAGCGCGACTAGGTAGGCGAACCGGTCGTGGTCCACCTTCCCGTAGGACATCGCGATGATCATCCACTCGAAGTACAGGACGAAGACGATGGCGCCCAGCAGCCGCGGCGCCCGCCCCGTCGCCGCCAGCACAGCCGCGATGATCAGGCTCCATTGCACGGACACGACGACCGTGTGTGTCGGGAGTGGAAGGTGCAGCAGGTTCCCGACGATCAGCGGCTGGTAGAGCTTGGTGGAGACGTCGCCGTGCCACTGCACCCATGCCGTGGTGAGGAGTACGTCGATCGGGATGAAGAGGTAGGCGAGGACTCGGAAAGCCGCGACTCGAGCAATCGGCTGCGGCGCGGTCCACCACTCGGAAACGCGGTTCACGAAACCGTTTCCGGCGGCGGATCCGCGTCCCAGGCCGCCAGTACGGTCTCGGTGTAGTCACCGGTCCGCGCACCGTCACGCAGTTCGTAACGGCGTACGACGACCTCCATCCGGGACAGCGGCAACTTGTGCGGGTTGCGGGCCGCGTAGGCGTCGGCGATCAGCCCGAGCAGCGAGGGGTCGGCGATGAGCCGCCGGATCTGACCCTCGATCTCGGCCCTGCGCAGTCCGGTCTCGGAGTCGTCGATGGCGATGTGCACGCCGGCCGTGTTGACACCGTCGACCCGGGTCGAGCTCACCGGTGCGTCCAGCCCGTCCCGGGTGGCATACATCCGGAACGGCCCTACCGGGAACGCGGTGTCCTGACCCCAGACGGTGCCCACCAGGGTCAGCGCCAGCACAATCGCCGCCGCCAGCAGCCGAATTGCCCGGCCCCTCGTGCCGAGCCCGACAACAGTGTCGGACGAGGAATCGCCCATGCAGGCAGCGTAAGAGCCTGGCTCAGATTTGGCGCTGAAGGGGGCTGAATGAAGGCTGAGCCGCAACCGCCGGTGACCTACTCCGTGAGCTTGCCGACAAGCATGGCGATCGCCGCGTCCCGCAAGCCGGTATCGACCGGGCCGTCGTAGTTCCAGATCCCGAGACACGCCACCGAGCTACCGGCGGCCAGGAAGACGTAGTCGATGACAAAGGACTCGGCCCCGGTGTCGGATTCCGCGAGCGGTACGTCGATCCGACGGGAGGACCCGACAACCACGTCGGCGAGGACGGGTAGGGCCGGTTCGGAGAGGGCCGGCGGGACGTTGTAGTCCACCGAGTCCCCAGACAGGCTGAGCGACCTGGCCAGGCTGGTGAACTCGTCGAGGCACAGATCGAATCCCGGCGGTCCGAGCGACTCGACGACATCGCCGCCCTGCGCCTCCGACGACGTGATGACGCCTGCGGTTTGCACCGAGATGCCGGGGACGACGTAGACCCCGGAGGTCCTGAGATCCCTGACGTCAAGAGCCCCAGGATCCTCCCCGTCGTCCGGGACGACCGGTAGGCCGAGGCACGGCAGCAGCGTCGAGTCGTCGAAGACCTTGCTCAGCGTCCCGGTCACGTCGGTGTCCAGCTCCCAGCCGTCGCCGGACAGGTCGGCCGGGCCGAGCAACAGGTCGAGGGCTACTACGTTCTGCCGGGGCTCGGGCTCGTTCAACGCCCGCACCGCGAAGACGCCTCCCGCTGCCAACGCCGCAACCAGCACGGCGGAGAGCAGCACCCACCCCCACCGCAGCCGCCTCGGTTTCGCCGCCGGGGTGGCGGCGGCGTGGGCGAAGGCGGGCAGCCCGGGCGG
>JACCXW010000263.1 GCA_013696785.1 Geodermatophilaceae bacterium
GTTGATAGCCACAACGATCTCGCGGCTACTCGACGGCTCACCGCGCTACAACGGCTCACCGACGGCACCGCTGGACGAGCCCGCCGCAGGCGGGGCGACGCGCTATCCATTGCACTGAGCGCAGGCAACATCCACCACTACCTGGTTGGTGCCCAGGGTGCGCTGCCGGTCGACGCCGTCGGAAACCCCTGGTCGGGCTCTTTCGTCTACAACAGCGGCAACCTCGTCCTCGACCTGTTGTACAACCTGATGCTGGAGTCGACTGGACGGCTGCAGAAGTGCCCATCTACGAGATGAGCAGCAACAAGACGCTGCGCTCCACGGTCGCGTACCTGATCGTCCGCGACCAAGCCCACGAGAACGCGTATGCCAAGGCGCTCGAGACCCTGGGTGTCGATTGCGGCCGAACCCTGCCGATCCCCAAGACCGACGCGGAACGCTACCCCGAGGTCAAGGCCCTGCTGGAGCAGGGACTGGCCACAAAGCAGTACACCTTCAGCGTGGAGAACCTTTCCGAAGCCGGGAAGATCTTCCGCGGTGCAGCGCCGGCAACGGTCGACGGTGCGACCCTGAGCACCGAGCAGATCCCCGCCGGCTTCCCGATGGACATCGCCGTGGAGCGACCGGAGGAGTTCTCACCTGGGCTGGACCCCGAGCTACTGGCCCTCGTACAGGCAACCGCTGAACTCGAACTCGAGGATGCCGAAACCCCACCCAGAACAGCAGCGGCTAGCTGTCCTGCCGCACCCTTCAGCGCGTCTGTCGGGTGGCTACGGCGACGCGGTTGCGGCCACTGGTCGGTCAGCGTCGCGGATGCCAACAGCAGCGCCATACGGCTCTACGAACGGCTCGGATTTCGCGCCCTTGGATCCGCGAGATGCTCGGTCGGGTCGACCCGCCTAGCCTCACAGCCGTGACCGTCCACGAGCTCTCCCGAGTGCAGGCGCGCCGCATCGCGGTGCGTGCGCAGCTCCTCGACAGCGCCCGGCCCACCGACCTGCTCGACGTCGTGCGGCAGCTGACTCTGCTGCAGACCCAGCCCACCGTCTGGACATCCTCGACCGGCTCGAGAACTTCGGTCCGTTGCCCTCGCGCGAGCTTCCCGACTCCTGCCACGTGCCCTGGTCGTCATCGAAGGTGTCAGGGGGACATGGCGGGTCGATCCGGCCCAGTTGGGGCGGTCGTTCTCGGGCCGGGCGGCGCTGTTGTCACCGTTCGATCGGCTGATCCACGACCGGCAGCGGATGCTCGAGCTGTTCGAGTTCGACTACCAGCTGGGGACGTACAAGCCCGCGGCCAGGCTGCGGTGGGGGTATTTCGCGCTACCGATCCTCTAAGGCGACCGGCTGGTCGGAAAGCTGGACGCAACAGCCGATCGTAAGGCCGGCGTGCTCCGGGTAGACGCGATCCACAAGGACGTGACCTTCAGCAAGACCATGACCGCCGCAATCCATCGCGAGATCACCGATCTGGCGCGTTGGTTGAAACTGAACCTCGCGCTGCCCACATGAACAACCTGCAACGGAGCCCCCCGTCGCTGTCGGGACACCCCGCTAGGCTCCAGGGGCTTCGACTGCCGACCCGAGAAGGAGCACCCCGGTGGCCTCCCGCCTCAATCCGTACATCAGCTTTGCCGGCAACGCGCGGCAGGCGATGGAGTTCTACAAGGACGTCTTCGGTGGCACCCTGACGTTGAACACCTACGGCGAATTCGGCGCCCAGGACGCTCCGGAAGCCGACAAGATCATGCACGGCATGCTGGAGACCGCCGGCGGATTCACGCTGATGGGCGCCGACACCGCGCCCGGAATGGAACACACGCCGGGGGACAACATCGCGGTGAGCCTGTTCGGGGACGACACCGACGAGCTGCGCGGCTACTGGGAAAAGCTGTCCGACAGCGGCAGCGTGTCGGTGCCGCTGGAGACACAGATGTGGGGCGACGAGTTCGGCACCTGCGAGGACCAGTTCGGTATCGGCTGGATGGTCAACATCAGCCAGCCGCAAGCCTCATCCGACGCCTCCGCGCCGCCGCTGCCTGCTACGCCGTAAGAGTCTGCATCGCCTCGGCCAGCAGGGTGACCGAGCGCAGCCGGCCCTCCGTCGAGGGCGACTGGTGGGCGACCATCAACTCGTCGGCGTCCGCCTGACGAACGAACACATCGAGGTAGTCGCGGACCTCGGTCGGGGTGCCGATGGCGGAATAGGTGAGCATCTGGTCCACCTGCCGCCCGGCCCCGGACGCCAGCAGCAGGTCCGCCTCCTCGTCGGTGAACGTCCGTCCACGCCCGAACAGCCGCGGTCCTGGCAGCGGCCGCGAGCTCACTCGCGGAACGCGCGGGCGATCGACATGCACAGGCGCAGGCGTACAACCTGCTCGGGTTGTTGGCCACGAGTTCCGGGGATGTGGACGGGGCGGTCCGTCACTTGCGGATGAGCCTCGTCTTTGCCGAGCAGATCGACGACCTCGGCGCCCGGGTCGCGGCCTTGAACAATCTCGCGCTGGCGCATCGGGCGAGCGGGGATCTGGCGGAGGCGCTGCGGCTCACTCGTTCGGCGCTGGAGGTGTGCGCCCGGGTGGGGGACCGGCACCGGGAAGCCGCCTTGCACAACAACCTGGCCGATCTGCTGCATGACAACGCCGAGCCGGAACCAGCCATGGAACATCTCAAGCGGGCGGTGTCGCTG
>JACCXW010000268.1 GCA_013696785.1 Geodermatophilaceae bacterium
GGTCTGGGAGTACGCCAAGCGGTTCACCGACTTCACCGGATACCAGCACAGGGTGTTCATCGTGCACCGCGGCAAGGTGCACACGATGCCGATCAACCTCGGCACGATCAGCAGCTTCTTCGGCAAGTACGTGACACCGGACCAGGCCCGGGCCCTGATCGCCGAGCAGGCCGGCGAATTCGACGTCGTAGAGGCACGCAACCTCGAGGAAAAGGCGATCGCGCTGATCGGCCGCCCGCTCTACGAGGCGTTCATCCGGGGTTACACGAAAAAGCAGTGGCAGACCGATCCCACGGACCTGCCGGCCAGTGTGATCGCCCGGCTGCCCGTGCGCTACAACTTCGACAACCGCTACTTCAGCGACCGCTTCGAGGGCCTGCCCGTCGACGGCTACACCGCCTGGTTGCAGCGCATGGCCGATCACCCGAACATCGACGTCCAACTCGGCATCGACTACTTCGCGGCCCGCGGCGGTCTTCCCGAATCCCTCCCGACGGTCTACACCGGCGCGCTGGACCGGTATTTCGACTATTCCGAGGGCGCTCTCGGTTGGCGCACACTCGACTTCGAACGCGAAGTCCTCCCGGTCGGAGATTTCCAGGGAACATCTGTGATGAACTACGCCGACGAGGATGTGCCGTTCACCCGTATTCATGAATTTCGGCACTTTCATCCCGAGCGCGACTATCGCACGGATCGCACCGTCATCTTCCGCGAGTACTCCCGCTTCGCCGATCGGGACGACGAGCCCTATTACCCGATCAACACCGCCGAAGATCGCGACATGGTGATCCGCTACCGCAAGCTGGCCGACCGGGAAACGCAATCACGTTCGGTGCTCTTCGGCGGCCGGCTCGGAACCTACAAGTACCTGGATATGCACATGGCGATCGGCTCGGCCTTGAGCATGTTCGACAACCGCATCCAGCCGTATTTCACCGAAGGCCGGGCACTCGACGGCCGCTGGGAGGATTGACCCCGATATGACGTGTACCCGATGAGCGCTGCCCCCGTCACAGTCGGTGAGTCCTCCCCTGCGGCAATCGAGACGCCCAACGCGGTCACCCTGCTGCAGCGGGTGATCATGCCGCGCCCGACCGACCCGTCCAAGGTGCGCACGCTCTACCTGGACGAGGGAACCGGAACAAGCATGCAGCGGGCGGCGACAGTGCTCGACCGCCGCCGGGCCGTCGTCCCCGCGGGAACAGAAGTCTCCTTCGCGACGTACTTCAATGCTTTGCCGGCCAGCTACTGGCGACGCTGGACGACACTGACCGAGGTCGTGCTGGCGCTTCGGCTGTCGGCCACCTGCCGCATCGACATCTACCGGTCCAAGGCCGACAGCGACACCATCCACGTGACCGGCGATCGGGTCCCAGCAGGCTGCAGCGAGTTCGTGCTCGACCTGGGCCCGTTCGAGGACGGTGGCTGGTATTGGTTCGAGGTTTCCGCGGGCGAGGATCCGGTCACCATCGAGGAGGCCGGCTGGTACGCGCTGGTGGCACCGAGCGAGCCGGCCCGGCTCGCCATCGGGATCTGCACCTTCAACCGGCCCGCAGACTGCGTGGCGGCGCTGCGCACCCTGGCGGAGGATCCCATCGTCCGCGACGAGATCGACCGCGTGTTCGTGGCCGACCAAGGAACCCAACTCGTCCGCGACGCCGACGGCTTCGCCGCGGCCCAGAGCAGCTTCGGCGAGCGCCTGGTGGTGCACCGGCAGAGCAATCTCGGCGGCAGCGGTGGGTTCAGCCGCACGATGTACGAGTTCCTGACCGCCTCCGATGCGACCCACCTGATCTTCCTCGACGATGACATCGAACTCGAACCGGACAGTGTCCACCGCGCCTTCACCTTCGCCCGCTTCGCCAAGCACCCGATGCTCGTAGGCGGCCAGATGTTCGCGCTGCAAGACAAGTCCGTGCTGCACTCGATGGGAGAGGTCGTGCACCGGGGGGAGTTCTTCTGGCGGCAGGCGCCCAAGACCTGCTACGGGCACGACTTCAGCCGAACCTCGCTGCGCAAGGGCAAGCGGCTGCACCGGCGGATCGACGTGGACTACAACGGCTGGTGGATGTGCCTGATCCCGCGGGCGGTGGCCGAACAGATCGGCCTGCCGCTGCCGCTGTTCATCAAGTGGGACGACGCGGAGTACGGCCTGCGCGCCGGCGAAGCGGGCTTTCCCACCGCGACCCTGCCGGGAGTGGCGATCTGGCATCTGTCGTGGACCGACAAGGAGGACGTCACCGACTGGCAGGCGTACTTCCACGTGCGCAATCGCTTCATCGCCGCGGCGTTGCACTCGCCGTTCCGGCACGGGAAGGGACTGGTCCGGGAGAACTTCAAGACCGACCTGAAATACCTGCTGCTCCTTCAGTACTCGGCGGTGTCGCTGCGCCACATGGCCATGGAGGACTTCCTGCGTGGCCCGGACCAGCTCTTCGATCGGTTGGCCACGGCCCTGCCGGAGGTGCGCGAACGGCGAGCAGGGTTTCTCGACGGCCAGGTGCGGCAGTCCTCCTCGGAGTTCCCGCTGCCGAGCATGGACCCGGTGCGGGCAGAGCGGCTGCTCAAGCCTCCGACGAACCCGGTCACGATCCTCTCGTCGCTGCTGGGGGCGATCATGCACAGCATGCGGCGGCCGACGGCCATGTCCCTGGAACGTCCGCAGCTCAATGTCAGCGCACAGGACGCCCGCTGGTTCCTGCTCGCCCGGCTGGACAGCGCAACGGTCGGTACCGCCGATGGGCGCGGCGTCACCATGCGCCACCGGGAGCCCCGCACCTTCGCGCGCATGCTGCGACGGTCGCTGGCGCTGCATCGGCAGGTGTACGCCGAGTTTCCCAAACTGCGCCGTCAGTACAAGAGCGCCCGACCGTCGCTCACCTCGCTCGAGCGCTGGCGGAGGGTGTTTGAACGGGTAGACATCTCTGACGACCGCTGACGCGGGCTCCGGCGGCCCGTCAGGCCGGTCGGCGAACGACCGGCGGAAGGCGTACGGCCAGCTTCACCATCGTGGCTGCCTGCCGGGGGTGCCCGGCGGCCAGCGCGGCCGCGGCCCGGAGCAGCGCATGCAGCCGCGACGTCCAGTGGGCGGTTGCGGCACGGGCGGCCTTGGGCCAGCCGGCCGCGCGCATCGCCTCGCGCATCAGCAGGAAGTAGTCGGACTCCTCGCGAAAACGGACGCCATCGGAGGCCTGCGCGGAGGACAGGCTGCCGGAGTGCCTGCGGTAGTCGGCGCAGACCTGCTCGAGGAGCAGCGCCTGGCCCCCGTCAAGCAGGATCCGCAGGTAGAGATCGAGGTCTAGCAC
>JACCXW010000281.1 GCA_013696785.1 Geodermatophilaceae bacterium
TCTGGCTGGTCCTGGTCGCCCTGATCGGCGGCACCGCCACACTTCTCGTCTGGCTGGCCGTCGGCGCGACCATCGAGGCGGCGCTGCTGTTCGCGATCACCGTCGTGGTCATCACCTGCCCCGACGCCCTCGGTCTGGCCACCCCCACGGCGATCATGGTCGGATCCGGGCTCGGCGCGAAGCGGGGCGTGCTGTTCAAGACCGCCACCGCCCTGGAAGCCTCCGCGAGGATCGACACCGTCGTGATGGACAAGACCGGCACCCTGACCAGGGGCGAGCCGGAGGTCACCGACGTCGTCGTCGACCGGATCAGCCAGGACGAACTCCTGCCACTCGTCGCCGCTGTCGAACGGGAGTCCGAGCACCCGCTGGCCGCCGCCATCGTCCGGTACGCCGACCATCGGGCCGCACCGACGCTCCGCGCTACAGGATTCCGCAACGTGCCCGGTCACGGCGCCGGCGCCGAGGTTGACGGCCGCCGGGTCCTGGTCGGCAACCGAAAGCTGATGGCCGCCGAGAACGTCGATGCCACCGCCCTGCTCGAGCACCGCGACGAGCTGGCCGCCGCCGGGCGCACCGCCGTCATGGTGGCCGTCGACGGCCAGGCCGTCGCCGTGATCGCGATGGCCGACGCCGCCCGCGACACCGCCGCCGCCGCCGTGTCCGCGCTGCACGACGCCGGCGTGGAGGTCGTGATGCTGACCGGCGACAACGAGGCCACGGCACGACGGATCGCCGCCCAGCTCGGCATCGACAGCGTCATCGCCGAGGTGCTGCCCGGCGACAAGTCCGCGAAGGTCGCCGAGCTGCAGGCCGCCGGCAAGCGGGTGGCGATGGTCGGTGCCGGCGTCAACGACGCACCCGCCCTCGCCCAAGCTGACCTCGGCATCGCCATCGGCGCCGGTACCGACGTGGCGATCGAGACCGCCGACGTCGTCCTGATGCGCTCCGACCCGCTCGATGTGCCGGTCGCGCTGCAGATCGGCCGCGGGACGCTGCGCAAGATGCGGCAGAACCTCGGTTGGGCGATCGGCTACAACGCCATCGCGCTGCCGATCGCCGCCGGAGTGTTCGAGCCCTCCCTCGGGCTCGTCCTCCGGCCGGAGATCGCCGCCCTGTCGATGTCGGGGTCCAGCTTCCTCGTCGCCGTCAACGCGCTGCTGCTCAAACGGCTCCGGTTGACCGAGCCAACCGGCTCGGTTCCTGTACGCGATCAGTCGGCTGCACTGCCCGCACCCATCGGTCGATGAGCGATCAGGGCAGCGCGACCCGCTGAGCGTGCGAATAGCCACCCCACGCGTCCAGATCCCGGATCTGCACCACGCTGCCGCTGTTCGGGGCCTCGATCAGCTGGTTGTTCCCCACGTAGATGCCGACGTGGCTAACCGGGCTGTAGTAGAAGACGAGGTCCCCTGGCTGCAGCTGGTCACGGGGGACGTACACGCCCATCGTCGACTGCATCCTGCTCGAGTGCGGGAGGCTGATCCCCGCGGCGGCGTAGGAGTACATCGTCAGACCGGAGCAGTCGAAGGAGTCCGGCCCGTCAGCGGCCCACACGTAGGGATCGCCGAGTTGGGCATAGGCGGTGTCCACAGCGATCTGAGCTGCCTCGGTCGGCGCGACGATCGGCGAGGAGGGCGCGGGAGGCGCAGTGTCATTGCGGCTGGCGCGATCCGCCCGGTCGGGGGCAGCGGCCGTGGTCGGGCCGTGGGCAAGCGCCGCGGCCGCCTGCCGCTCCTGCTCGGTCAGGGTGGCGAGCAATGCCTCCACCACCGGCAGACCGGCCTCGATCTCGGTTTTTCTCGACTGCATGTCCGCCGCCGCAGCCGCTGCCTCGGACTGAGCGCGCTCGGCCCGGTCTGCGAGGTCGGCCGCCTGCTGCTGCGCGGTGGCGAGGCGCTGAACCGTTTGCTTGTTGTACCCCGCGATGGCGTCGAGGGTGTTGACGCGATCCAGAAACTCCTGCGGGGATGCGCTCGTCATCAGCGCCGTGAAGCTGGCCACCTGATTGCCGGAGTAGGCGCTGCGCGCGATCTGCCTGATGTCAGCGTCGAGGACGTCGATGTCTCGCTGCACCTGGCCGAGCTGGGCGCTGGCGAGTGCCGTCGCGGCCTCCCGCTCGTCGAGCAGGATCCGTGCGTCGTTGTACTGCTCGGTCGCGATCTCGAGCTGATGGTTGAGTTCGGCCACCTGCTCCTGGGCGTCGGCCGCGGTCGTCGGCTCGGCGGCCGGCTGGGAGGCCGGGCGGTCGGCGGGCTCAGCGTGCCCGCTGACGGGCGCCAGCGAGAGGCTGGTAGCGGCGACTGCCGCCAGAATGAGTACTCGGGCAGGGCTACGTAGGACACGCGAGGTCGCCACAGGCGGCGGCTCTCCTTCTTCCACGTCGACCGCCTACCGAGTTAGCTGACGGGTTCGGGCTGGGAAGATGCCCTACAGCGGGTCGGCCACGTGCGCCGGCCCGCCGATTCACCCCAAGGACTGATTGGGTCCCCGGCTCGGTCCGGTCGACGCAGATGTGAACGTCGACCGGATCTGATTCGGCGGTGACCGTCCGAGGCCCCTGGCGAGGGGCTGCGGCTCAGGCGGTCTTCGACACCCTAGAGGCCGTGACTTGACCGTGACAAACCCATCCGGGCTTTTCCACAGCCTTTCGTCGTGATGTCAGGCTCATCGGGGGTTTCCGGTGTACGGGGTGTCACACGGCCTCACGTCGGGTAGAGATCGCCACCATCCGCAACGGCGGGATCAACCCGGCCCCCGCAAGCGTCGCCACGGCCCGCCGCTCGGTGTCGTCTAGCTCCATCTGCTCCGCGCCGTCCGGCGTGCTGCCGAGCAGGACGCTGACGACACACTCCTTGCAGGCGGGCCCGCGCACCGCGCAGTCGTCGCAATCGATGATCATCACTGCCTCCTCTGCCGCCGGGTGCCACCACGGG
>JACCXW010000283.1 GCA_013696785.1 Geodermatophilaceae bacterium
CCTGGCTGGCGGAGTACCTCAACCGGCGCCGCGGCGCGCTGCTGGCCGTCACTCACGACCGATGGTTCCTCGACGCGGTGTGCACCCGCACCTGGGAGGTGATCGACGGCTCGGTCCGCAGCTTCGACGGCGGGTACGCCGCCTACGTGCTGGCCCGGGCCGAACGGGAGCGGGTGGCTGCCTTCACGCAGGCGCGGCGGCAGAATCTGCTGCGCAAGGAGCTGGCCTGGCTACGCCGCGGTCCGCCGGCCCGCACGAGCAAGCCGAAGTTCAGGATCGACGCGGCACAGGCGTTGATCGCCGACGTACCACCGCCACGCGACCGGGCCGGGCTGCAGCGTTTCGCCGCTCACCGGCTCGGCCGGACGGTGTACGAGCTGGACGACGTCACGCTGCGCCTGGGTGCGCGGACACTGCTGGACGGCGTGAGCTGGCAGCTCGGCCCCGGCGACCGGATCGGCGTCATCGGCATCAACGGATCGGGCAAGACCAGCTTGCTGCGGCTGCTCACCGGCGCGCAGCAGCCCGACCGGGGCCGCGTCATCGTCGGCCAGACCGTGCGGGCGGCGTACCTGTCGCAGGAGGTCACCGAACTGCCCGACAACCTGCGGGTACTCGAGGCGGTCCAGCAGATCGCCCAGTCGGTGCGGCTGGGCGAGACCGAGATGGCCGCGTCCCAACTGCTGGAGCGCTTCGGCTTCGCCGCCGCCCGCCAGTGGACCCCCGTCGGTGACCTGTCCGGCGGCGAGCGGCGGCGGCTGCAGCTGATGCGGCTGCTGATGGCTGAGCCCAATGTGCTGCTGCTCGACGAGCCCACGAACGACCTCGACATCGACACGCTCACCGCGTTGGAGGACCTGCTCGACACCTGGCCCGGATCCCTTGTCGTGGTCAGCCACGACCGGTACATGATCGAACGTGTCACCGACACCGTGATCGCACTGCTCGGCGACGGTCGTCTCGCCGCCCTTCCGGGCGGCGTCGAGGAGTATCTCGCCAGGCACGCGGCCGGGCAGCAGACCGCAGCCTCCCCGGGGCGAACGGCAGCTGCGAGCAGCTCCGCTGACCTGAGGGCCGCCCGCAAAGAGGTGACCCGGCTGGAGCGCCAGCTGTCCCGGTTGGACACCGACGAGCAGCGGCTGCACGCCGAGTTGGCCTCGCACGCGACCGACTACGTCCGGGTCAGCGCGCTCGACGCGCAGCTGCGGCGGGTGCGAGAGCAGCGCGTGGAGACCGAAGACGCCTGGCTGCATGCCGCCGAGGCCGCCGGGGCCGCGGAAGCGGGGTGAGAACGGCCGATGATCATGGGCCGTGACCGGTCAGGACGGGCGCAATCCCATGATCATCCGGTCAGGACCGGCGCAACCCCGTGATCACGGCGCGGAAACCACGCCGAGTCCGGGCTTGCTCTCCAGATGCGACAGGCCGTTCCAGGCGAGGTTGACCAGATGGGCGGCGACTTCGGCCTTGTCCGGCTTGCGTACTTCGAGCCACCACTGCCCGGTCAACGCCACCATGCCGACGAGGGCCTGGGCGTACAGCCCCGCGAGCTGGGTCTCGTAACCGCGCTCCTTGAACTCCTCGTCGAGGATGTGCTCGACCCGTCTCGCGACGGTGCCGATCAGGCTGGAGAAGTAGCCGGTCGAACTGACGACGGGCGAGTCCCTGATCAGGATCCGGAATCCGTCCGTCTCGTTCTCGATGTAGTCGAGCAGCACGAACGCGGCCTGCTCCAGCAGTTCGCGTGGATGCCCGCCGGACAGCGCAGAACCGAAGCGATCCAGCAGCAGTCGCATCTCGCGGTCCACGACGAAGGTGTAGAGCCCTTCCTTGCTGCCGAAGTGCTCGTACACCACCGGCTTGCTGACACCGGCGCGATGAGCGATCTCCTCGATCGACGTCGCCTCGAAGCCGCGCTCGGCGAAGAGCGAGCGGCCGACATCGAGCAACTGCTCGCGGCGTTCCTTGCCCGTCATCCGGACCCGGCGCCGCGCATTGGTACCCGGATCCGTCACAACCACTGTGTACGCCGCACGCGCCGGGTGCGGCGCCGCAAGGTCATGCGTTCTCGGGCGCGGTCACCAGTTTGGCGGCGATCCGCTCCGGAGTGGGCCACTTCGCGGCCGAGACCCAGCCGAACTTCTCAGCGATCCAGATGATGCGGGCGGAGGAGTCCAACTGGCCGCGCAGCACACCGTGGCGCGCCGCCGTCGGGTCGGCGTGGTGGCTGTTGTGCCACGACTCGCCCATCGACAGGATGGCCAGCGGCCAGAAGTTCGCCGATTTGTCGCGGGAGGCGAAGGGCCGCTGCCCGATGGTGTGACAGATCGAGTTGATCGACCAGGTGACGTGGTGCAGGACGCACACCCGCACCAGCCCGGCCCAGAAGAAGCCGGATACCGCCCCGGTCCAGGACCAGGTCAGCAGTCCGCCCAGCAGGGCCGGCAGGAACAGGCTCACCCCCGCCCACAGGATGAACAGATTGCTGGTCCGGCGTACCGCGTCGTCCTTCAGCAGGTCCGGGGCGTAGCGGCCTCGGTTCGTCTGATCCGGGTCGAACAGCCAGCCGAGGTGGGCGTGGAACAGTCCCTTGGTCAGCGCGGGCAGCGTGCTGCCGAAGCGCCACGGGGAGTGCGGGTCGCCTTCGCGGTCGCTGAAGGCGTGATGGCGCCGGTGGTCGGCGACCCACTGGATCACCGGCCCCTGGATCGCCATGCTGCCGCAGATCGCCAATATGATCCGCACCGGCTTCGGAGCCTTGAAGGAGCCATGCGTGAAGTAGCGGTGGTAGCCGACGGTGATGCCGTGACCGGTGACGAAGTAGAACAACACGAACAACGCCACGTCGACCCAGCCCAGGCCCCATCCCCAGGCCACCGGGACCGCGGCGATCAGTGCCAGGAACGGGACGATGACGAACACATACAGGGTCAACTGCTCGCCCCACCCCTTGACGTCGTCGGTCATCGGCGCGGGTGCAGGTCGATCGGCGAGAACAGCGGTATCGCTCATTACGCCACCGTAACTTACTGAACCGTAGGTTCGCTACGTCCACGCCGATCGGTACGCTGTTGCCCGGGCGGTGGGGGATGGGGTAATCGGCAGCCCGCCGGCCTTTGGAGCCGTGCAGTCTCGGTTCGAGTCCGAGTCCCCCAGCCCGCCACCCGCGTGAGCGCCGCAGTTCGTGAGGAGAGCCGTTGCCCGACGACAGCCGCGGGGTGCTGGCGGTCATCGTGCTCGCCGCCGGGGAAGGCACCCGGATGAGGTCGGCCACGCCCAAGGTGCTGCACACCCTCGCCGGGCGCTCGATGCTCGGACACGTGCTGATCGCTGCGGCGGCTGTTCGGCCGGCGTACACGGTGGTCGTCGTGGGCCACGGCGCGGAGCAGGTCGCCGACCATGTGACGACACTGAACCCGCAGGCGCTGGCCGTCGTGCAGGAGCAGCGCAAGGGCAGCGGGCACGCGGCCGCGCAAGGGCTGACCGCGTTCGACGAGCGCGACGGTTTCGTCGTCGTCGTGAACGGCGACGCCCCGCTGCTGACGGCCGGCACCGTGCAGGCTCTGGTCGACGACCACCTGGAAAGCGGCGCGGCGCTGACCGTGCTCACCGCCGAGGTATCCAACCCCACGGGACTCGGCCGGATCATCCGCGGCGCGAGCGGCTCTGTCACCGCCATCGTGGAGCACGCCGACGCCGACGCAGACCAGCGGCAGATCCGCGAGGTGAACGCCGGGGTGTACGCCGTCGACACGGGGCTGCTCGCGGCCGGCCTGCAGCGGCTGTCCACGGACAACAGCAAGGGCGAGCAGTACCTCACCGACGTCCTCGGTCTGCTCGTCGCCGACGGCCACGACGTCCGTGCGAGCGCCGCAGCCGATCCGGACGACACGTTGGGCTGCAACGACCAGGTCGAGTTGGCGGCACGTCGCCGCACCCTCAACGACCGGATCCTCGGCGCCTGGATGCGCTTGGGTGTCACCGTCATCGATCCGGGCACGACCTGGGTCGACGTCGACGTCCAGCTCGCGCCGGGAGTGACCGTGCTACCCGGCACCCAGCTGCTGGGCGCCACGAACGTCTCCGACGGCGCCGTCGTGGGACCCGACAGCACGCTGATCGACACCGAAGTGGGGGCCGACGCGCGGGTCGTGCGCACGCACGCCCAGCTGGCCGTGGTGGGCCCGGAAGTCTCGGTCGGCCCGTTCGCTTACCTGCGGCCGGGCACCCGGCTGGACCCCGGTTCCAAGGTCGGTACGTTCGTGGAGACGAAGAACGCTCATCTCGGGGCCGGAGCGAAGGTGCCGCATCTGTCCTACGTCGGCGACGCGACGATCGGTGAGGGCACCAACATCGGCGCGGCCACCGTGTTCGTCAACTACGACGGGGTGGCCAAACACCACACGACCATCGGCCGGCACGCCCGCACCGGCGCGGACAACATGTTCGTCGCGCCCGTGACCGTCGGCGACGGCGCCTACACCGCGGCCGGGTCCGTGATCACCGACGACGTCCCCTCCGGTGCGATGGGAGTCGCCCGGGCCAGGCAGCGCAACATCCGAGGCTGGGTCCGCCGCCGCCGCGCCGGCACCCCGGCGGCGGAGGCAGCGCAGCGGGCCTTGGAAGCACAGCGGGCACTGGAAACACCGAGCACGCCGGAGTCACAGAGCAGTGAGGACACGGTCGGATGAGTGCGATCAAACAGACCAACACGAAGAGTCTCATGCTCTTCTCCGGCCGCGCCTACCCGGCGCTCGCCGAGGAGATCGGCGGACATCTGGGCGTCACGCTGACCCCGACGTCGTCGTACGAGTTCGCCAACGGCGAGCTGTTCGTGCGCTTCGAGGAGTCCGTCCGCGGCTGTGACGCCTTCGCCATCCAGAGCCACGCGGCTCCGATCAACACCTGGTTGATGGAGCAGCTGATCATGGTCGACGCGCTCAAACGCGCCTCCGCCAAGCGGATCACCGTTGTCGCGCCGTTCTATCCCTATGCCCGTCAGGACAAGAAGCACCGAGGTCGCGAGCCCATCTCGGCGCGCCTGATCGCGGACATGTTCAAGACCGCCGGTGCGGACCGGCTGATGGCCGTCGACCTGCACACCTCACAGATCCAGGGCTTCTTCGACGGGCCCGTCGACCACCTGTTCGCGTTGCCGCTGCTCAGCGATTACGTCATGCAGGAGTACGCCGGTCGGGAGCTGACCGTGGTCGCCCCGGATTCAGGCCGGGTGCGGGTGGCCGAGCGCTGGACGGACCGCCTCGGCGGCTGTCCGCTGGCATTCATCCACAAGACCCGGGATCCGCTGACACCAAACCAGGTCGTCGCCAACCGCGTGGTCGGTGACGTCGGCGGGCGGGTCTGCATCATCGTGGACGACATGATCGACACCGGTGGTACGACGGTGAAGGCCGCCGAGGCCCTGTTCGCCGCCGGTGCGGCCGAGGTGATCGCGACGGCCACTCACGGCGTACTGTCCGGTCCTGCCGTGGACCGGCTGAAGAACAGCCAGATCCGCGAGATCGTCGTGACCAACACGCTGCCGATCCCGCCGGAGCGGCACTTCGACAAGCTGAAGGTGCTGTCCATCGCGCGACTGATCAGCCAGGCCATCAAGGCAGTGTTCGAAGACGGGTCGGTCACGAGTCTCTTCGACGGTGCGAGCTGAGAGCCACGCACCGGGGCTGACAGCCGCGGCTTGCACATTCCGCCCGCCGCGGTGACCCTGCTTGCAACACCAGGAGGCGGCAAGTACGGACGATCGGGGAGATCCATGAGCCAGCCCGACCCTGAGCGTGCCTCCTGGCAGCTGCTCGTGGCATGGGGGCTGCGCAAGAGCCCGCTCATAGTCGCGTGCTGCGCGGTGGGGCTCGGCATCGCTCTGCCGCTGCTCGTCTCCAGTCCGGCGCGGTATCAGGCCGAGGCGCTCGTCGTTGCCGGAGAGCTCGAAATGACGCCCGCGGCGTTGCCGTCCTACGCCCGAGCGGTGTTCGAGAGCGATGCGATGCAACGGCGGGTGGCAGCGGACGCCGACCTGCCCGGCAGCGCTGATGTGGGTGACCGATTGGACCTCGTCACGTCGGAGGAATTCCTCGTCCTGACCGTTGTGGCGGCTGCCGACGAACCCGGCGCCGCTGCCGACCTGGCCGATGTGGCGGCGGAGGCATACGTCATCGAGCTGAACCAGGGCGGCAGCGGGGTCGGGAGCTTCGCCCTCCAGAGCCGGGCAGAGGTGCCCACCACCAGGAGCACCGAGGGTCTGCCAAGGTGGGTGACCGGTTTGATCGGGACCGCCGCCGGTGCATTGCTGGGCTTGGGGCTGGTCGTGCTGATCGTCGCGGGCCGGCGCCCGATGCTCGGGGCGCACGACGTCACATCGGCGGTGCGACTCGGCCTCATCGGTGTGGTCGGGGTGCCCGCTCTCCGCGCCGACCAGGCGCCCGACCCGCGCCAGGCCCCGGGCCTGGTTCCGGTGGCCCGGGCGCTGCTGCCACACGTCGACGGCAGCATCGTCTTCGCCAGCGCGGAGCGCACCGCCGCTGCGCGGGGCCGGCTGCTGGTCCTCCTGGCGACCGTCTTGTCGACCAGGCTGGACGTGTTCCTCAGCGGGTCTTCGCGCGTCACGTCCACCGTCGCCCCGCGTCTCGGCAGCACCGACGCCCGTCGCGGCGGGCGGCCGGCTCGCCCCGGCCTCGAACTCGTGGACGGCGTGCCCCCCGCGGATACGCTCGAGGTTCCGCAGTGGCCGCTGCCGATGGTCCTCGTCATCAGGTACGGCGAACCGCGTGCGGCGCTGCGCCGCCTTGCCGCGGACAACTTCGACGAGGAGATCCTTGGCGTCGTCATGGTCGACGAACTCCGAGGTCTGCTGTCTGGCCGGGCAGACTGAAGGAGTCCGGACGCCCGACGAGCTGCCGGTCAGCCGCGCGCCGGGGCCTCCAGCGGGGTGGTGGCCGCTCGCGGGCGCGGCCGGCTCGTTGGGCTCTGCCGCTCGGAGCGCACGACCCGCGACTTGCGCAGCATGAGCAACCGGTCGGATGCGAGCCCGCTTAGGTGCTCGGCTACGGCCAGCCGCAGTGCCCGCTCAGGCAGACCCTGGCGAACCAGCAGCACCGTGGCGCTGGAAACGCCAGGTCTGACGACGCCCCCGGGTCGGGGGCCATCGACGAGGGTGATCTCGGCGCCACGCCCGGCCTGCAGCGAATCGACAGTCACCGTCGCCGGACCGGCGGCTGCAAGCGGCGGCTCCGTCAGCAGCCGAATGGCCCGGACCCGGCCGAGGGTTGCTGCGATGGCGAGGCACACCTGCCGTCGCTGCACCTCGAATCCACCTGCGTTCGTCAGGACGATCACCTGAGGGCGCATAGCGAGCAGCCGTCGGCACACGGGGATGAGGCCGCCCACGTCCGTCGGAGCGAGATCCCGGCCCCGTCCCTGGCGCGGCAGGGTGATGCTGCCCATCACCGGCACCCCGGTGATCTCCGTGGCGTCCGCCGCGTCCATCACCGGCCGTCGGCTGATGAGCAGGAGCGAGACCACGGCAAGGCCTAGAACGACCCCGGCGGCAAGTCCCAGTACCAGGGCGATGGGCGTGCTGCCGAGCCCCGGCACCGGCTCTGCCGGCGGCGACGCCAGGCTCTGCGCTTCGAAGTGGCCGACGCCCTCGCCGGCTCCGTTCAGCTCGGCGACGAAGGCGGCCGCGGCGGCGTTGGCGAGGTCGGCCGCTCCCTGGGCTGAATCGTCGTACCCGTTGACCCGCAACACGATGGAGTCCTGCTCGGTGTCCAGCGAGACCCGGTCGGGAACGATGCTGTCGACCGGCCCGACGTTGCCGAATCCCGCGGCGATGGAGCGGGCCACCGCACCCTCTTCGAAAGTCGCCTGGGCGTATCCCTGCAGTGCCGCGAGGTCCGTGCCCAGCCGCTGCGCGACCACCAGCGCCGAGGCGTGATACGCCGGTCCTCCCCGCGTGAGCAGCAGCGGGAGCACCACTGCCACTGCCAGCACGCAGCCGACAGCCACCAGGGCGAAGTGGCGCACACCCCACCACAACGTGCTGACGGCGTCGTTCAGACCGGTGTTGACGGCACGCCTCCCCTGACAACCATGACACCTTTGAACCCGCACGGCGTGCCCGGCCGGGCAAACGGTCGCACAGCCTGTCACCGAGCGTTTCAGTCCCGACCCTAGAGGACTGTCAGAGTCCCTCATCCGCACGTGGGGTGAACTCAGAGTAGGGTGCGCCCGATGAAGGCACCCGGCCTCGGCAACCCGCAGTGCCGTTCAAGCCGCGGTTCGCGGCCATGAGCCGCCCGCGCGCCGAGGAACGTACCGGTCACGACGACCCCGCGAACGCCGCGCCCACCGGGCTCCCGCCGGCACCCTCGACCGGGGCCGTGCCAGACGACCTGTCCGATAGCCCGCCCGACGACCCGTCCGATGGCCCGCCCGGTGACGCCGGCCCGCGTCGGCCGCGCAGGCACCGTGTCTTGCTCACCATCGGCGTAGTGCTGTTGGTGATGGTTCTGCTGGCAGTCGGCTTCGCCTGGTACGTCACTGATCGGTACGCCGGAAACATCACCCGCATCCCAGGGGTGTTCAGCGGGCTGGACGAGAGCACGCGACCCGCGCCGGCGACTCCCGCGCCCGGTACGACCGACGTGCCCCTGACGTTCCTCCTAGTCGGCGTCGACTCCGAGGCCGAAGATCCGGTACCTGGGGCGACGGCGGGGGCCGGCGACGACGCGACGCACTCCGAGGTGCTGATGCTGGTGCAGCTGGCCGCCGACCGGCAGTCGGCCGTCGCGGTCTCCATCCCCGAGGACTCCGTGGTCCCGGTGCCCGGGTACGACAGGACCAACATCAGCGCCGCGTTCGCCACCGGCGGTCCGACACTGCTCGTGCAGACCGTGGAGTTGCTGACCGACATCAGGATCGACCACTACCTGTCCGTGGACTTCGCCGGCTTCGCCGAAGTCACCGATGCCCTGGGGGGTGTCGACGTGCGGGTCGCCGAGGCGACGCAGGCGCGAAACGTCTCCTTCACCGCGGGTGTGAACCACCTGGACGGTGAAGAGGCACTGGCATACGTGCGGCAGCGCGCCGGCCTTCCCGAAGGGCAGCTGGACAGTGTCCGACGCCACCAGAACTACCTCCGCGCTGTGATGACCCAGGTGGCACGGGACAACCTGCTGACAGATCCTGCTCGTCTTGACGATTTCCTGCTCGCCGTGACGAATTCCCTGAGTGTGGACGACGAGATGTCGAACCTTGATGTCGTGTCGCTCGTGCTGAGCCTGCGCAATCTCGATCCGTCCGACGTGGGCTTCCTGACCGTGCCGGTGGCCACGTCGGAAACCGGCGCGACGGTAGGTGTCGTCGATCTCGACCTGGAGCGGGCGGCGCGGATGTGGATCTACATCCAGGACGGCTCTTTGCAGGAACACATCAACGAGTTCGACGAGTTGCCGGCGGCTCCGCGCTGATCGCAGCGGCTCACCCGCTGATGTAGTTCTCCAATTGCCGGCGCTCGGTCTCCAATTCGTCGATTCGGAACTTCACGATGTCCCCGATGCTGACGATGCCGCGGAGCTGCCCGTCCACCACCACCGGGATGTGCCGGATCCGACGCTCGGTCATCGCCCGCATGAGGTCGTCGATGAGGTCCTCGGGCGCGCACGTGTACACGCTGGAGGTCATGATCGAGGACACGGTCCGGCCTAGAAGATCGGCACCGTTGTCATGCAACCGGCGTACGACGTCCCGCTCGGAGACGATGCCCTCGACCGCCTGCCCGTCCGATGAGACCACGAGGGCGCCGACGCCGTGCTCGCTGAGAGCGGCCAGTAACTCACCGACCGTGGCCTCCGGGGTCACCGTGGCCACCGCCGACCCTTTGTGCCGGAGAACATCGTGGATGCGCATGCGCCGATTCCTCC
>JACCXW010000199.1 GCA_013696785.1 Geodermatophilaceae bacterium
GCACCCACCTGCAGCCAGCCCCCGTGCCCATCCAGGGAGTCTCGGACGACGTCGGCCATCATCAGGTTGGTCGTGGCGAGCCCGCAGGCGTAGGGCAGGTCCGGCAGCGCCGCGGCCAGGGCGACGCCGGCGGCGATCCCGACCGAGGTCTCCAGCGCCGAGGACACCACGACCGGCAACCCGCACGCCTCGGCGACTTCGAGCGCCCGGCGTACGCCGCCCAACGGCTGCACCTTCAGGACGACGATGTCCGCGGCCTCCAACCCGGCGATCCGCAGCGGATCCTCGGCGGTGCGCACGGACTCGTCCGCGGCGAGCGGCACGTCCACCCGTCGCCGGACCGCCGCGAGTTCCTCGAGCGTGGGGCACGGTTGTTCGACGTACTCCAGCGTGAATCGGTCCAGAGCCCGGATGGCCCGCACGGCCCCGTCGACGTCCCAGGCAGCGTTCGCGTCCACCCTGATCCGCCCGTCGGAGCCGAGCACGTCCCGCACGGCTGCAACCCGGTCGAGGTCGTCAGCCAGTGACTGGCCGCGCTCGGCGACCTTCACCTTCGCGGTCCGGCAGCCGGCGGAGTCCCGGACGATCTGTGCCGCCTGCTCCGGACCAACCGCGGGGACCGTCACATTGACCGGGATCAGATCCCGCAGCGGTGCCGGCCAACCGACCGTGGCCGCCTCCTCAGCTGCCGCCCACCACCGCGCGGTGACCGGCGGGCCGTAGTCCAGGAACGGGGAGAACTCGCCCCAGCCGCCCGGGCCACGGACCAGAACCCCTTCGCGTACGTCGATCCCACGAAACCGCGTGCGCAGCGGCATCGAGTAGAAGTGGACGGCCAGAGAGCTGTGATCCACCCGGATTACTGTAAATGGATGCCCTCACGGCCCCTGCATGCTCTCGTGCTGCCGCCGGGGCCGCAGTTGCTCGAGGCCGTGGCCGCTGCGATCGACGGCGGGCCGGCCGTCCTTCCGCTCGACCCTGCGGCATCCCCCGCCGTTCGCACCCGGCAGCTCGACCAGTTCCGCCCGCACGCCCTCGTGGACGGTGACGGTGTGCACCCGCTGGCCGGTGCCGCGGATCTGGACCCGGACGTCGCGGTCGTCATCGGGACGTCCGGTTCCACCGGTACGCCGAAGGGCGCGCAGCTGAGCGCCGCGGCGTTGCTGCACTCGGCCGACGCCACGCTGGCACGGCTCGACGCGACTCCCATGCAGCGCTGGCTCTGCTGCCTTCCGACCCACAACATCGCCGGGATCCAGGTGCTGGTGCGGTCCCTGGTCGCGGGGTCGACGCCGGAGATCGCGCCGTTCACGTTGGCGGCGCTCGGGGCCAGTTCCGCGGACTTCGTCTCGGTGGTGCCGACGATGCTGTACCGCGCGCTGGAGGCCGGCGTCGACCTGACCCGCTTTCAGACGATCCTGGTGGGCGGGGACGCCATGCCACTCAGCCTGCACAAGCGGGCCACCGTGGCCGGAGCGCGCGTCGTGACCACGTACGGCATGAGTGAAACCGGCGGCGGGGCGGTGTACGACGGCGTACCGCTGGACGGCGTCCGCGTCGCCGTCGACCCAGACGAGCGGATCCGCCTGGCCGGGCCGGTGCTCGCGAGCGGCTACCGTCTCGATCCGGGACTGACCGCCACCGCTTTCGTCGACGGCTGGCACGTCACGCAGGATGCCGGCCAACTCGGCCACGACGGCCGGCTGCACGTGCTCGGCCGACTGGACGACATCGTGATCAGTGGCGGCGTGAACGTCTCGATGGTCGTGGTGGCGGCGGCGCTGACGGCGCACCCCTCGGTCGCCCAGGCGGCTGCATACGCGCGACCGGACGCCGAGTGGGGGCACCGGATCGTTGCGGTGGTCGTGCCACGACGCGAGCCGCCGACCCTGGACGTGTTGCGCTCGTTCGTCAGCGCAGCCGCCGGTGCCGCCGCCGCGCCGCGGGAGCTGGTGCTCGTCGAGGAGCTGCCGACGCTGCCCGGCGGCAAGCTCGATCGCAATGCGATCGGCCGCCTGCTCGGCGGCGCAACCAATACCCCTCCGGACTCTCGTAGGCCCACGTCTCCCCCACCTCGTGGGGACTCGCCCGGCCCCCGGCCGGGATCGACGTCCGATTCATGACCACCGCCAACTCCTGGCTGGCCGGTGCGCGGCCGCGGACGCTGCCGGCCGCGGTGACGCCCGTGGTCGTCGGCTCCGGGCTCGCGGTGGGCGTGGGACAGACGCGGTGGGGACCTGCGGCGCTGGCGCTGGTCGTCGCGTTGGCCTTGCAGATCGGCGTGAACTACGCCAACGACTACAGCGACGGCATCCGGGGCACGGACTCGCAGCGCGTGGGACCGTTCCGGCTCGTCGGCTCCGGTGCGGCCAGCCCGTCGTCAGTGCGGACGGCGGCGTTCGCAGCGTTCGCCGTCGCCGTCGCGGCCGGGCTCGTTCTCGCCGCATTCACGTCATGGTGGCTCATCGCCGTCGGCGCGGTCTGCCTGGCCGCGGCGTGGACCTACACCGGCGGGCCGAAGCCGTACGGCTACCGGGGCCTCGGCGAAGTGTCGGTGTTCGTGTTCTTCGGGCTCGTTGCAGTCGTCGGCACGTTCTATGTCCACAGTGGACACATCACCGGTGTCGCTGTGATCGCGTCGATCCCGGTTGGGATGCTCGCCTGCGCCCTGCTCGTGGTCAACAATCTGCGCGACGTACCCACCGACGAAGCGGCGGGCAAACGGACGCTGGCGGTCGTGCTCGGCGACCGGCGTACCCGCGCCCTCGCAGCGGCCCTGCTGCTCGCGCCGCTCGCCATCGCCGGCCTGCTCACGGTGGAACGGCCGTGGGCGTGGCTCGGCATCGTCGCGCTGCCACTGGCGATTCCGCCGCTACGCCGGATCCGGGCCGGCGCACTGGGGCGTGAGTTGATCCCCGCGCTACGTGACACCGGCAGGTTGCAGTTGGCATTCGGCCTCCTGCTTGCGGTCGGGCTTGCCGTCGGCTGACCCTGGCGCCGGGTTGACCTCACCGTCCTACGGGCAAGCCGTCACCGTCCCCGGAGCTGTGATCGCAGCTCCTCGCGTTCGACCGCCTTGCGCTGCGCCCGGTGGAGCAGCGCAGCGGTGAGATCGTCGCGCTGACGACGCAGGACGACGTAGGACAGCGGGACGCTGACCACCAGCGCGATCAGGACGGCAACGAACCCGTCGACCCCGACGGCCCACAGCAACGCGAGCAGGATCGCAAATGCCGCGAGGCGGCCGAGAAGATAGATGGCCAGTGGCTTGATCATGAGACTCCCGTTGGTTCAGCGTTGTGTCGACGGTACGGCGGTGGGCTGGTCCGCGCCCGCGGGGACCCTGCCCTCCCAGCGGGTCGACAGCACGACCGTGGTGCGGGTGCGCGAGACACCGGGCAGCCGCGAGATCGCTGCGATCGCGTGCTCCAGCGCCGGCATGTCGGCGACCCGCACCTTGAGCAGGAACGATTCCTCGCCGGCCACGAACCAGCAGTCCTCGATCTCAGGCATCTGGGCCAACGCCCTGGACAGATCCTGCTCGGCCTTCTGATCGGATTCGAAGACGCCGACCAGCGCGGTCACGTCGAGACCGACGGCGGCCGGTGCGACCGTCGCGTGGTAGCCGGTGATGATCCCCAGCGCCTCGAGCTTGCCGACCCGCTCGTGCACCGCCGGCGCGGACAGTCCCACCTGCCGAGCCAGGTCAGCGTACGTCGCCCGTGCGTTGGCCCGGAGTCTGTGCACGAGCAGACGGTCGACGGCGTCCATGATTGGCGAGTCAACAAGCGGACGAGCAGGGCGGTCAAGTCGTCATTACGGTCCGCGTACGGCGAGGCTGCGCTGTGACGTTTCGCGACCGGGATTCTGGGGCAGCGTTACTCTGAGGGCAGAAGGGGCGGTGCGGGATGTTTTTCCTGGTGGCACTGATCGTGACGGTGATCCTGCTGGTCGTCCTCTGGAGGTCGATCGGTCCCGATCAACCCCGTCCGGGTGGCATCGCCCCGCCGCGGTTGCAGCGACTGCCCCGGCCACCGCGCCGCCAGCAGCAACTGCCGCCGGATGACAACCCCGACTTCCTGCGCGACCTCGACCGCCGCGCCCGCCCCGAGGAGTAGCGCACGGGCGTCCGTGGCGCCGGCGCGGCCCACCCGGGCTAGGGGCGCACCGGCTGCTCGGAGGGCGGGATGCCCTCGGCCACATCGGCGGCGAAGGCGAGCAGGGCGTCGCGCGTGGCCAATGACAGCGAGGAGAGTTCGACCTCGGCGCCGGCCTCGAGGTGCTCGTCGTGCGGGATGCGGGTCACCGCCCGGCACCGGCTCGCGAAGTGCGCCTCGAGCAGGTCCTGGTCGACGTTTCCGGAACCGGGAACCACTGCGTTGATCACCGCGACGCTGCGGTGCACGAGGTCCGCGTGGCCATGCGCCTGCAGCCAGTCCAACGTGGCACTCGCACTGTTCGCGCCGTCGACGGAGTTCGTGCTCACGATGACGAGTTGGTCGGCGACGTCGAGTACGCCGGTCATCGCCGAGTGCAGCAAACCGGTGCCGCAGTCGGTGACCACGACGTTGTAGTAGTCCTCGAGGACCCGGACCACCGTGCGGTAGTCCTGCTCGCCGAACGCGTCGGAGATCGCCGGATCCGCGGCCGAGGCCAGGATCTCCAACCGGTCGGTCGACTGCGAGGTGTATTTGCGGATGTCGGAGTAACCGCGTACGCCGGCCAGGCCGTCCAGCAGATCCCGGATCGTGGCGGTCGTCTGAGGCGGGACCTTGCCGGCCAGCGTCCCACGATCGGGGTTGGCGTCCACGGCGATCACCCGATCCGGGCGAATCGAGGCCAGCACCGCGCCGAGGCAGACACTCATCGTCGTCTTGCCGACCCCGCCCTTGAGGCTGATGACGGCGATCCGATGGCAGCCTGCCGTGCTGCCCTGGATCCGCCGGGTCAGTTCGCGGCGACGTAACTCGACCTCGGACTCGCCGGGATTGACGAGGCCGCCGGTCAACGCGTAGACGAGCTTCCGCCAGCCGGTTCCTGGCCGCGGCTTGCCGGCCGGCTCCGTGCTCGAATCGGTCCCGCTCGGAGCCGTCACACTCGCAGCGGTCCGCACAGCCGCGGCGCTCGTACCCTCACCCAGCGCGGCGGCAGCGGGTGACGGCACAGCCCGCAAGGAGGCTGTCGCAGCACGCGCAGGCACCGTCAATGCCCCCGGCATGTCCCCGGGCTTGCTCGGCCAGCCGAGCCCGACGGGATCAATCGGCGTCGGATTGCCCTCGGTGGGCGGCGGCACGGCCGGCCAGCCGACAGCAACGGCTTCCTGGACCTGCGGTTCGCCGGCACCCTCGTCGGGCTCGACGCCGCGTCGACGTCGACGCGGCGCTCCGATCAGCTCGGCGGCCTGCCGCCGTGCCAATGCCTCCCGCAGCGCGGTATCCAGCTCAGAGGAGCCCTCGGGTTCCTCTTCCCGCGCAGAATGCCGGCTCACCGATCACCGTCCGGACCCAGATCAGGTCAAGCCCGAGTAGGAGTGGAGCCCAGAGACGACCATGTTCACGATCAGGAAGTTGAAGGTCATCGCGAAGAATCCGAGCAGGTTGATCCGGGCCGCCTTGACACCCTTCCAGCCCGCGGTCGCCCTGGCGTGCAGGTAGCACGCATAGACCAGCCACGCGATCAGCGCCCACGTCTCCTTCGGATCCCACCCCCAGAACCGCCCCCATGCCGACTCCGCCCAGATGGCTCCGGCGATGACGGCGAACGTCCAGATCGGGAACGCGAATGCCACCGTTCGGTACGACAACCGGTCCAGTACGGCGGCGGCCGGTAGCCGCGGCCCCAGCCCGGCGATCATCCGCGGCATGGAACCGTCTTCGATCACGCCTCGCTCGTACCGCTGCCTGATGAGGTAGAGCACAGTGACCACGAAACTCAGCATGAAGATGCCGGTCGCGGTGATCGCCGCGGCCACGTGGATCGCCAGCCAGTACGAGCGGAGCGCGGCGACGAGCGGCTCCGCTTCGGCGTACAGGATGAGTCCGGCGTAGACGAGGACGAACAGGGCGGGAATCAGGACAAATACGCCGATGTGCCGGAACGCCGGCGCCTGCCAGACGAGCCACAGGAAGGACAGCACGGTCACCAGTACCGCGGCGCAGGCGAACTCGAACATGTTGCCCCACGGAACCCGGTCCGTCGCGACACCGCGCAGGACGAGGGACAGCACCTGCAATGCCGCGCCGATGACGGTGCACCCAAGCCCGAGAGCTCCTAGCCGCTGCCCCGAACCGACCGCGGTCGCCGTCGCCGTGCCGGCGCGGTCCGAACCCCCGACGGCAGTGGCCGTCTGCTCCTCGCTGGTCCGCGCGACTCGACCGCGCCGACCGAAGGCGTACTCACCGGCGAACCCGACGACGGCCACGGAGTACACGACGACGGAGCCGGTGAACGCCGTGTCCGCAAGCGCGGCGAGCGAGTCGTTGACAGCCACCTTCAGTCCTTCCCGGCATCCTTTTCGGAGAACTGCTGCACGAGGGCGGCGAACTCCGATCCGAAACTCCCCGGCCCCTGTCCGCCGGAGTCGGCCCTGGCGAGGCCGCCCACGTCGACGACCGTACGAGACGAGGCGTCACCGTCGGCAGCCGGGTCGCCCGTGGCCGCACCGGCAGCCGGATCGCCCGGCCGGCTGACCACATCGTCGCTGACGCGACAGCGCAGCCACACCCGGCGACGCCGTACGACGAGGGAGCAGAGCAGGCCGAGCAGCATGACGACAGAGGCGACCAGGACGGTCAGTTGGCCGGGGTCGTGGGACAGCTGCAGAGCCGCCCACTGCTTGTAGCCCTCGAACCGGATCTCGGTGCCGTCGGGTAGCTCGAGACTCTGGCCGACGAGCAGGTTGCCCGCGCCCACCCGTTCCAGCGCCCCACGGTCGATCTGGCGCTGGTCGAGAGCGAACACGTTCTGCGCAGCGCCGCTGTCGAGGCCGATGCTGCCCTCGTAGACCACGATCGCGACCGCGGGGTTCTGCGGCCGCGGGTCCACCGAGACCAGCTGGTTGTCGCCGAACTCGGCGGCGGTCGGGACGAAGAAGCCTTCGATCGCCAGCTGCGTGCCGTCCCCGCCCGGGCGGTCGGGCAGCTTGATCGCACCGGAGGAGGCAAGCGTGCTCTGGTCCTCCGGCAGGAATGGAGCGGAGATGTCTGTGAACGCCGAGCCGTCGGGATAGGTGATCGTGAACCGCGGTGAGAACCCGTGCCCGGTCAGGTACAGCCGTATGCCGTCGGTCCGCAGCGGGGAGTTGACCTCCAGCGGGTACGCCGAAGCGGGGCCGCCGAGCTCGCGGGTGTAGGTCAGGTCGGCCAGGAACCGCGACGGGGTGAGATTCTCCTCGTATTCGACGCTGAACCGGTCGAGGTCCGCGCACAGCGGGGTCAGGCTCCCCGCGTCGGCGAACGGCCCGTTCCGGTACGTGTCGTACTGCTGGAACGTGTTGCAGAAGCCCGCCCCCTCCTCCACCAGGATCTGACCCTCGTAACCGCTGAGCTTGCCGAACGCCAGCCCGAACAGCAGCGCCACGAGGGCGGCGTGGAAGGCGAGATTGCCGATCTCGCGCAGGTACCCCTTCTCGGCCGAAAGCTCCACGGTCTCGCCGACATCGCGGCGTACCACCCGCCAATGACCCCGGCGCAGAATGGCGGCCGCGTCATCGGCGACGGCTGCCGGCGACTCGTCGCGGTCCAAGGATGCCGACTGGGGCAGCCGGTCGAGCCGGCTCGGTACCGGTGGTGGTGGCTGGCGCATCGCCCGGTAGTGCATCCGCGTCCGGGGCACCACGCACCCGATCAGGCTCACGAACAGCAGCAGGTAGATCGCGGCGAACCACGGTGAGCTGAAGACGTCGAACATGCTGAGCCGGTCGAGCACCGGTGCGAGGTCTGGATGTTCGGCGTAGTACGCGCTGACCTTGCCCTGGTTCAAGGAGCGCTGAGGCAGCAGCGATCCCGGTACGGCCGCCACCGCGAGGAGGAACAGCAGCACGAGGGCCGTCCGCATGCTCGTCAGCACCCGCCACCATCGGCGTACGACGACGAGCGGGCTGGCCGAGCGGCGCGGTGGCCCGACCGGCTCGGGTGCGGTCGAGAGCCGCTGCACGGTCTCGGTCACGCGCTGGGTCCGCGGGGCAAAGCCCGGCTCGGACGACGGTAGCCGGCGGCCGCGCTCACAGGTCCGACGTCCCGAACCCGGTGCTGCCGAGCCACGCCCGCAGCTCGATCATGAACGACTCCCACAGCCCGGTGATCAGCAGGACGCCGAGGACGATCAACAGCACCCCGCCTATGCGCATCACCGTCCCGGCGTGCCGGCGGGCGAATGCCGAAGCCCCCAGCGCGGTCCGGAAGCCGATTGCGGTGAGGATGAACGGCAGGCCGAGGCCGACGCAGTAGGCCAGACCCAGTACGGCGCCGCGCCCGGCGCTGCCCTCGGTGAACGCCAGCGTCTGGACCGCGCCGAGCGTCGGGCCGAGGCACGGCGTCCACCCCAGTCCGAACACCACGCCGAGCAGCGGCGCGCCGGCGAGACCGGCCGAGGGCAGCCGGTGGATCCGGAACTCGCGCTGCATCCCGGGAATCTTCCCGAGGAAGGCCAGCCCCAGCAGGATCGTGACAGCGCCCAGGACACGGTTGACGAGCACCTGATGTTCCAGCAGGAGCCGTCCCAGCCCGCCGAAGAACGCTCCGAAGGACACGAAAACGACCGTGAAGCCGAGGACGAAGAGGCTGGCACCGAGCAGCACCCGCCGACGGGCACGCGTCGCCGTACGCCGGGATTCCGTGCGCACGCCGGCCGCGTCCGATCCGGAAGCGAGTGACGCCGCGGCGGGTTGTGTCTCAGCGCCGGCCAGACCGGCGACGTAGGAGAGGTAGCCAGGGACCAGCGGAAGCACGCAGGGAGACAGGAAGCCGATCAGCCCGACGAGCGCGGCGACCGCCATCGCGACGAGCAGCGGTCCGTCGAGAACGGTCTGGCTGAATGTCTCCCCCACGCCCGCGGCCAGCATCAGGACTCGGCGAGCAACAGGTCGATGACGGCACGCAGGGAGTCCTGGGTGACCGTCCCGAGGTACACGGCAGCGACGCGGCCGTCCCGGTCGAGCAGGACGGTGGACGGGATGGCCGAGGGCGGGAAGTCGCTGAAGGCGAGCGTCACCTCACCACGGGGATCGAAGATGCTCGGGAAGGTGATGTTCTTTGACGCCACGAATGCGCGGGCCTGCTGACCGCCGTCCTTGACGTTGACGCCGAGGAAGGACACGCCCTGATCCTGTACGTCGTCGTACACCTCCTGGAACTCCGGCGACTCGACCCGGCAGGGCCCGCACCAGGAGCCCCAGAAGTTGATGACCGCGACGTCGCCGTCCAGCGTTGTGGAGTCGAAGTCAGCCCCGTCGAGCAGGGTGCCACCGAAAGCCGGCGCCACGCCGCGCTCGTCGACGCCGATGAGTTCGCCGGTGGGCGTGGCCTCGACGAAACGGAACTGCCCACCGTTGTTCACGTCGACCGCGTCGGCACCGCCCGCGCAGGCAGCCAACGCGAGCACCACCGCCGCGCCGACCAGCGCGGATCGCATGCGCATGCTCATGCCCCGGGTACGGCGTCGAGGGGGGTGGGTCCGGCAGGCTCGGAATACTCCAGGCCGACGAAGTCGTCACCGGAAAAGCTGAGCGTCGTCGACGAGGCCAGCCCGCATTGCCGGCGGCGCGGATCGTGCCACAACCGGCGGCCCTCGACATGGCAACGCAAGGTCCAGATCGGTAGCTGGTGGCTGACGCAGACCGCCTCGTGTCCCCGCGCGGCGTCGCGTGCGCTGTGGACGGCCGCGAGCATGCGGGCGGCGATCTCGCTGTAGGGCTCGCCCCACGACGGGCGGAAGGGGTTGCGGAGCTTCGCCCAGTGCCGGGGTGCCCGCAGGGCCCCGTCGCCGATCCCGACCGTCAGGCCCTCGAACAGGTTGCCCGCCTCGAGCAGCCGCTCGTCGATGCTGACACCGAGGTCCAGCCCGGCGGCGATCGGCGCAGCGGTCTCCTGAGCGCGTTCGAGCGGGCTGGAGACCACATGCACGATGTCGCGACCGCTGAGGTGCGCCGCCACCTTCTCGGCCATCTGCAGTCCGTCCGCCGAGAGGTGGAAGCCGGGCAGCCGGCCGTACAGCACCTTGCCGGGGTTGTGCACCTCGCCGTGGCGCAACACGTGCACGAGCGTCCTCATGCTGCTGCCCTGGCGGCGTGCGGCAATGTCTCGAGCACCCGGTCGAGCGCGGCATCATCGTGGGCGGCCGAGACGAACCAGGACTCGTACGCCGACGGCGGCAGGTACACGCCCCGGGCGAGCATCTCGTGGAAGAACCTGGTGTATCGGGCGGTCTCTTGAGTCAGCGCGTCGCCGAAGTCGACCACCGGATGGTCGGCGAAGAAGACAGAGAACATCGAGCCGGCGGCCTGCACGGTGTGTGCCACGCCCGCGTCGGTCAGCGCGACGCCGACCGCGGTCTGCAGGGCCGAGCTGACCTCGTCGACGCGCCGGTAGACCTCCGGCGTGCAGTGGGTGAGCGTGGCCAGCCCGGCAGCGACCGCGATCGGATTCCCCGACAGGGTCCCGGCCTGGTAGACCGGGCCGGCGGGCGCCAGCGAGGCCATGACGTCAGCCCGGCCACCGAAGGCCGCCGCCGGCAGCCCCCCGCTCATGACCTTGCCGAAGGTGAAGAGGTCGGCATCGACGGGGTCCAGGCCGTACCAGCCGGCGGCAGAGACCCGGAAACCCGTCATCACCTCGTCGCTGACGAGCAGCGCGCCGTGCTCCGCGCAGATCCGCTTGAGCCCGGCGTTGAAACCGTCGAGGGGCGGTACGACGCCCATGTTCCCGGCAGCCGCCTCGGTGATAACGCACGCGATCTGGTCGCCGTACTCGACGAAGGCCTTCTCGACCGCATCGATGTCGTTGTACGGCAACACGATCGTGTCAGCGGCCTGCGC
>JACCXW010000334.1 GCA_013696785.1 Geodermatophilaceae bacterium
CACCAGCTGGCACGTGCGACAACACGACGACGCCCGCATGTCCTACACCAGCCCCACCGGACAACACATCGACACCGAACCCTGGCCCCACGACCTGCACCCACCACCCGAGCCGCACCCGCCCGACCCCTCGATAACGCCGCGACGCCCCGACAGCCCAGCAACCGACCCTGCAACCGACCCGCCCGATGAGCGAGCGGCCTAGCAGCGGCACTCACCCAGCAGCCCGATGACGGTGATCTCCCGGCGCCACGCCCGGCCCACATCCGCTGGCCAGCGCACCTTCTCGACTACGCCACGCCGTTCGCTGAACGACCGCGCACGGTTCCGAAGCACCGCATTGGCGGGCGTTGTCCTAGCTCGTGGTGTCCGGAACGCCATGACTGGCACGGGTGGTGTAGCCGTGCCAGTGCCCGACGAGGTCCCGGTACAGCGGCGAGTTCAGCAGCAGTTCCTCGTGGTCACCGACCCGAACCTGGGCGCCGTCCAGGACGACGATTCGACGGGCCCGAAGCGCCGAGCTCATCCGGTGCGCGATTACGACTAGCGTGCCGGGCCGCGCGGCGAACGCCCGCTCCACCGCCGCCTCGGAGGCCGGGTCGAGGTGGCAGGTCGCCTCGTCGAGCACCACCAGCCGTGCCGCGGACAGGAAGGCGCGGACCAGGGTGAGGTGTTGGCCCTCGCCGGCGGACAACAGTCCTGGATCCAGCTCGGCCTCGTACCCGCCGAGTCGCGCGACGAGCGAGCCCGCGCCGAGCCGGTCAACCGCCTCGGCCAGATCCTCGGGCGGGGCGTCCGGGCGCAGATAGGTCAGGTTTTCTCGCAGCGTTGCTGCGAACAGGTATGCCTCCTGGGGGATGAACGCACGCGCCGCTGCCAACGTCGCGGTGTCGAGCTGGCCAAGCGCGATGCCGCCGAGACTGATCTGGCCCTGCTGGGGAGGCAACAGGCCGGACATCAGCCCGGCCAGCGTGGACTTGCCGCCGCCGCTCGGCCCGACGATGGCGATGTGGTCACCGGCCGGAATGCATAAAGTGAGTGCGTCGATCACCGGAGCTGCCCCCGGGCTGTAGGCGAAGGTCACGGAATCGAGCAGCAGGTCCGGGTGCGCGCCGAGGTGGCGGCTTGGCTGCGGTGCCACGTCGGGGGCCGGCTGGTCCGTGGTCTCGACGATCCTTTTCATCGTCACCAGCAACCACAGGCCCGGGCCGCTGAGACCGTCGATCAGCGACTGCAGGGCCGGTTGCAACGCCTGCAGGGTGTAGGCGATCACGCCGAGGATCACCCCTGCGGTGACGCCCTGACCGATCAGGGACGGCCCGGCGGCGAGGACGAGCAGCACCGGCAACCAGCCGCCGACGGCGACGGCGACCGTCGCGACCGCGGTGAGCCGGCTCAACCGCACCGTGGCGTTCGCCTGCTCGTCGATGGCACGCCCGGCTGTCTCGATCACCCGCTCCTCGCCGCCGCAGGCCACGACATCACGCAGCCCGCCGCCCAATCTGCTGGCTTCCTCGGCCAGTCGTTCGTCGGCGAGGATCGCGGCCCGCTGTTGACCAGCCATCCGGGGCAGCGCCACGGCGAACAACGCCAGGCCCACGAGCAGCGGCGGAAGAACAAGCGGAACAACCGCGGGGGCAAGGGCGACCAAGCCGAGGACGGCGCTGAGCGTGACGACCAGGAACTGCTGGACCGCGGTGAGAACGGCGGCGTACGCCTCCCTGAGGATCTCCACGTGCTGGGTCAGCCGAGCGACATCGGCGCTGCTTCCCGAGCGGCCGGTCAGGGCCGGTCGGCGGATCGCGCTCGACACGACCCGGCGGACCGCGTCGTCGCGGAACGGCTCGACCAGGTCGGCCAATCGGGCCAGCGTCCGCCGGGTTCCCCAGGCCCCGAGGGCGACGCTCGCTCCGAGCGCGGCGAGCCAGGCCGTCCCGGTCCACGGTCGGCCCGCGAGAAAACCGTCGTCCACGGCGCGCGCGACGATGAGCCCGGACAGCAGCGCCGGAATCGCCTCGACCGCCGACCAACCGACCAGCCCGCGGACCTGTGGCCGCCGTGCTCGCAGCGAGTCGATCAGCTCCCGGCGCGCGACAGCATGCGCACCGACGCTCCGTTCGCGACCTTGGGACCGGATTGCACCGCGGACGACGCTCATCTCGCGACCCCGGCGGAAGCACCCAGCGGGGCTGCGGTTTCGCGCGGTGTGGGATCGGCTGCCTCGAAGAGGGCGCGGTAGTCAGGATCGGCCCAGAGGTCGCGGTGCGGCGCCACCGCCCGGACGGCGGCGCCGTCGAGCCAGACGACAGCATCGGCACGGGCGGCCGTGGAGGCGCGGTGGGCTACCAGGATCCGGGTCCGGCCGGCCATACCGACTGTCAGCACCCTGCTGATCTCGTGGTCGGTCACGGTGTCGAGGCTGGCCGCGACGTCGTCCAGGACGAGGACACGGTTCGCGTGCGCGAACGTCCGTGCCAGACCCATCCGCTGCAACTCCCCGCCGGACATGGGCGCGTCGGACAGCGCGGTGTCGTACCCGCCGGGCATCCGCCGGATGAAGGCGTCGGCGCGGGCGGCTCGGGCCGCGGCAACGACATCGGAAGGCCCCAGACCGTGGGCACCGAAAGAGATGGCCTCGGCCAGGGTGGCACCGACCAGCACCGGACGGTCGAATCCGTAGCCGACGGCCCGCCTGAGCTGTTGCCGGTCGAGTTGCCTCAGCGGCACCCAGTCCAGCAGCACCTCCCCCTCATCGGGATCGGCCAGCCGCCCGAACAGCAGCGCCAGCAGCGACTTGCCCGCTCCGGACCGACCCACGACGGCAACGAAGGCACCTGCCGGGATCACCAGGTTGATGCCGTCCAGCACCACTCGCGCGCCGGCGCGAACCGTCACGTCACGGAGCTCGACCCGGCCACCGGTCGGCGGCAGCACGCCCTGCCCGTACGCCGTCGGCACCTGGCCGAGCACGTCCTGGATCCGGGCGGCCGCGGACCGGGCACGGATCAGCCGGCTGAGTGAAGGCACCACAGCGCTGAGCGTCGCCGCCAGCGCGACGTACTGGCTGGCCGCGAGTAACTCACCCGGCGTGATCCGGCCGCGGGACAGTTGCAGCCCGGCCACTGCCAGGACGGCGATCTCGAGCATGCCGAACAGCAGCATGTCCTGCACGGTGATCCGGCTCTGCGCCCGCCACATCCCGACACCGTGGCGGTGCAGGTCGTCGAGCGGTTCGAGGACCCGGCGTACCTCGCGCTCGGCCGTTCCGGCAGCCGCGATCGTGCGCGCCCCAGTCAGCGCCTGCACGAGCCGGCCCGCGATCTTGCCCTGGGTGGCCAGGTAGCTGTCGGACAGGTCGGCGGCCTCCCGGGTGAAGATCCACAGCACGCCCACGAGCAGCGGCGCAACGGCGACGAACGTGACACACAGCCAGGGATCGATCAATGCCAGCGCGATCGTGCCGCCCGCCGCCGGGATCAACGTGGACACGGCGCGGACCAGGTCGGGTGCGGCGGTCCCCGCCTCGGCCGTGTTGCCGACGAGGCGGGCGGTGAGCTCACCGGCAGGCATCCGCCGGGTGCCTCCCAGACCGACCGCCAGGACATGTCGTAGGGCGTCGTGCCGTAACCGGGACGTCGAACGCGCAGTCGCGGCCCCGACCGAGAGGTCCTCCACCGCGTCGCCTGCAACGAGTACGACGACGAGAGCGGCGAGGACGGTGAGCCACGATGATCCCCCGGTAGCGGCGATCCCGTCCGCGCTGGAGCGCAGAAGGCCGTCGATGCTCCGGCCGAGGACGGCGGGGAAGGCCAGTTCCGCGCCGGCCACCACGACGGCATTGACAGCCAGGACGACAACCCAAGACTTGGCATCGGCGACGACTCGCCCCATGAGCCGGTTCGCCGCACGGGACGTGACCCGGTCCAGGGTGTCGTTATCCGGCGGCGAGTCTCGGGCGGTAGCGTCCATGTGCCGTACCTGACTTCTCCGTTCTTCGTCCTGTGGGCAAGCGCGGTGACGTCGGAGACGAGCCTGGCAGTCGTCCCGCATCTCCCGGGACGACTGCCGGCTCGCTTCTCACTCGCCTGCCTCAGCAGAGACTGAGGCTGAGGCGGCTGGCGCCGCCACACCGCCGGCTCCGGCGGCTACGGCGTGCAGGTGCGTTGCTCTCTTCGACATCGAGACCCTGCAGGTCGAGAATGGCCATTTGATTCACCTCCTCGAATCCAGTCGCGCTCGGTCCACCTCGGCGGGACCGAACAGGGGAAGATCGACGCGGTCGTCGTGCATCGCCGCTCCGAGCGCCAGCAGTACGCCGGCGCTTCCGGTGGCGAGGTCCATCGACAGCCGCAGCAGTTGCCCGCCGGGAAAGGCGAGCCGGCCCTGGAAGTCCACGGCGTGCCAGGCCAGCCGGCGGATGTGCCCGGCCACGAGTTCTGCCGCGTCCGGTGGGGCCGGGCGCAGGTTCTGCAGGTACAGGATCATTCCGGCGCGCCCGGAAAACAGGCCCGGCTCGATGTAGAACTCGGACATCGCAGCGACCCGGATGGCGGCTGCGGCGGCGCTGAACCGCTCGTTGTCCGCGTGCCGCAGATACTCCGCCAGCACCATGCCGATGCCGATGCTGCCCTCAGACAGGTACGGCATCGTCCGGAAGCCCTCGTCGACTTCCAGCGCCCCGTCTTCGCGCAGGATGCAGCGACGCAGGTCCTGACCGAGTGCGGTGGCGGCGAGGTCCAGCAGGGCCGGGTCGCCGTTGCGCTCGAAGAGCCGAAGGAAAAACAGTGCTGGCCCGGAGGAGCCGTGCAGCAGCCCCGCGCGCGGGTGCTTACCGCCGCTCAGCGTGCACACGTCGTCCTCGTCACCGAGGTCGGCGGCGATGAACTCGGCGATCCGCGCGGCCAGTCGCCACAGCTCGTTGTCACCGGTCAGGCTGGCGAAGCGCACCAGGTTCAGGCCGATGCCGGCGAGCCCGCCGAACAGGTCCAGTCCGCACAGGTCCCATGAGCTGCCGAGTTCGGTGACCGCGATGTCCAGCACGGCCAGGGCATCTTCGCGCCGGCCCAGCCGCTCCAGGGCGTAGGCCACCCCGTGCAGTCCGTCGTAGAAGCCGAAGCGAGTGCCCGGTTGCGGGTTCCGCGCGCGCCGGACCAGCCACTCCTCGTGCTCGGGCAACGTTCCCGCGCCCGTGGCCGACAGCGCCAGCAGCACACCGGCGGCGCCGTAGGCCAGATTGAGCCCACCAAGGTCGAACTGGCGGATGTCGCCCGGGAAGAGCCGGTCGTCGCGCTCGGGCGTGGCGCTGGCCAGGATGGCGCCAGCGATCGACTCGCGGGTGTCCTTCCAGCCGTTGGGGTCCGCGTCGAGTTCCGGCCACGATCCGCCGCTCGCCCGGTCGACCGCTCGACCCGATCGGGCCGAGGTGACCGGTCGCCCCCCCGGGCCGTTAATCACCTTGACGGCTTCCTGGAGGAATGCGGCGGGAACGGGGAACAGCGCGCCGATGTCGGTGGCGAACCCCTCGGCCTTGCCGGGGTCCAACATGATCAGCTCGGTAAGCGGCATGAACATGAACAGCCGCAGGCACGCGAGGGCGTACCGGTCGATGTCGAAGCCGATGCAGTCGCGGGCGGAGGCGAAGGCGGGATCGCCGAGCGCCGGCCGCTTGTCCTCGGCGACAAGAGAGGCGATCTCCAGGTCGATCAGCACGATCCGGCCGTCGGGGCGCACCAGCACGTTGTAGGGATGCAGGTCGCCGATGACCACGTCGCGGCTGTGCGCCTTGGCGACGGCCTCGGCGACAAGGGCGTGGGTGTCGAGTGCCCAGCGCGTGTACACCTCGAAGCCACGGTCGGCCCCAAGCAGCGCCAGCGGATACCGGTCGACGAGGGCGTTGCTCAGCGCCGGGCCCTCGACGTACTCCATCACCAGGAACTCGTGCCCGCCCAGGCTGACGTAGTCCTTGACCGCAGGCACGATGTCCAGGTCGGCCAGCAGGTTCAGCATGTCGCGTTCCCGGCGCAGCCGCTGGGTCGCATCCGCGCCGTCCATGTCGAGTCCGGCGTACGGGCGGGCTTCCTTAAGTACGACGCGCTCGCCGCTTCGTGTATCCGTCCCGGCGTACACGCCGCCGCCGTTGGAGAAGTGCAACGGTCGGTCGATCCGGTAGGGCAACTCGGCGATCGTGGTGGCCGTACGTGCTTGTACGTGCGCACCCAGGACCGCGGGCATGGGCACCCACGGCGGCGTATAGAACGTCGCTCCGCGCCGGTCGGGCACGAGCGCTCCGGTGTCGTCCTCGATCGCCGGCTCCAACTCGCCGTCGGCTCCGATGCAGTAGCGATCGGTGAATCCGCCGTAGCGGACATACAGCGGGCCGTCCCCGATCCGCAGGTCGCTGAGAATGTACGGGCCGCTGGCACCGTCAAGAGCGGCGGCGAGCTCGGTCAGCACCGACGTGAACTGCGCCTCGTCCACGGGATAGATCGTGACGAATTTGCCGCTCGAGCCGCGGTGGGCGTACTTGCCGTTGCTGAGCAGCAACAGCTGGGCACTGCGGACGAACTTGAAGGCAATCCGCCGTGCCAGGCAATAGTCCCAGATCGTCCGCAAGGTCCGCTCCGCGTCGGCCTGAGACGCCGAGGCGTGGATCTTCCAACCCTGATCGGGCAGCGCGAGGTCCCGTGGGGAGTACACCAGCCAGTCCTCGAACTCGCCGCGTTTCCAACCGGCGGGCAGCGGTGCCGCGGCAACGGCGAAGTCCACGTCGTCGTCTCGAGCCACAGTCGGGCTGTCGAAGAACGTCGCGTCGACCAGGCAGAACGCTTCGTAACCTCGCTCCACGATTGCCCCCCCCGTTCGAACCCCCCAGTTCGTGTTTTTCAAACTACTGCCTGCAATCAACTGCACACGGTCTTTGCATATTCTCGATTCTAACTTCACGCACAGTCAAAGGAGGTCACGATCTGTGGAGAGCAGCGGGCCACAGCCTCGTCCGCTAGAGCCGCTCGATCGCGGTCACCCAGGTTTCGACCTGCGCCCGGCTCGCCACGAACCGCCCGCTCGGGGCGGTAAGCAGCGCCCATAGCAGCGGATCGAGGGTTTCGCGTGCCTGGCTCGGCTGGGCCAGCCAGTCGAGATCGTGCCGCTGCCTGAGCCGCTCGGCCGTCAGGTCGGCAAGCGGTCGCCGGACCCGTTCCTCGAAGCGTTCGGGGTCACTGCCGGCGCCGGCCAGCCGCGCCTGCAGGGTGTGCAGGTCACCGAAGGAGGAGCGTTGCTCGGTTCCGGGTTCGCTGCCCGGCGCCAGGTCGCCGGCATCCTCCACGGGATGGCCCGACAACACCGTTCCGGCCGCAGAGACCAGAACACCTCCGATCAGGCACACCGCCAGCGGAACCCCCGCTTCGTACAGCAGCGACAACGCGAACCCGAGGCCGCCGAGGAACAACCCGAGACCGAGCACCGTCCCGACTTGCCCGAGACGGCGTCGACTCACAGCCGTACCCCTGAGCGCAGTTCCGTCTGCAGGACGCCGAGTGAGCGGCGCGCCTCGGTCCGCAGGTCGGTGCCGACCGCGTGTTGGGAGAACCGCGCCTCGCGATAGAGCTCAGCCAGCCGGGCCAACGGACCTGCCGAAACCAGTTGCTCGGCCGCAAGACGGTCGGCGTACTCGCGCGACGTTTCACTGGGTCGAGCAGGCGAACCCGACTCACTCGCCGCCTGGATCATCAGCAGCCAGCATGCGACAACAGCTTCACGCGCCTCGCCGTGCTCGACGAGGTCCAGCGCCTGATCGACGGCTTGGGCCAATTCGGGAGATCGCACCGGCTCGGTCGTACTCGGCGTGCCGGCAGACGTGGCGCGCGGTCGGAACCGCGGCCGCGGGACGGTACCCAGCGCCGCGAGCACCCCATAGCCCATCAGGACGACCAGGCCGACGGTGATCGCGACGACCAGGATGTTGGCCGGGATGACCTCCCGTACGCCGGGCACCTCACTGAATTCCTCGGGCGTCCGCCCTCGCGGCTCCGCAGGTCGCTCGGCGGGCGGCAGCTGTATGGCGCTGGTGCGGGTCGGGGTCGCCGAGCTCTCCCGCGGCGCCTGGGTGTACGGGCCGGCCCGCGCGACCAAGGCCACCGCGACCAGGAGCAATGCGACCAGTGCGAGCAGCGGCAGCGGGTGCCAGCCGGATGTACGGCGGTCGGCGCCGGTCGAGTCGGTCACAGCCGCGCCGCGTCGTCTGCCAGATCGCCCGCCAGATCGCCGGCCGCGGCGCCCGCCGAGTCGCCCACCGAGACGCCCGCCGCGTCACCCGCGAGGGCGATGGCACGGGTGAAAACGGCGTCGAGCATGGCCTCGGTGAGCCGGCCGGTGAACGTGTTCTGCTGGCTGACGTGGTAGCAGCCAAGGACAGTCAGGCCTGGCAAGGCGACTTCGGTCCCATGCCCGAAAACCGGACGGGGCTTGGGTACCGGCGGGCCGCACGCGGCCAGTGCCGGCCAGAGCGCCGTCCAGCCGAATCCACCCAGGACGACGACCACACGCAGGGTGGGCAGCAGGATCTGCAGCTCGCGTTGCAGCCACGGCCGGCAGGTGTCCCGCTCGACCGGGGTGGGCTTGTTCGCCGGCGGCGCGCAGCGCACCACAGCGTTCACCCGCAACCGGCGTACCTGCAATCCGTCGTCGGCGGCGACCGAGGTCGGCTGGTTGGCGAGACCGGCGCGAAACAGCGCTGCGTACAACCAGTCGCCGCTGCGATCACCGGTGAAAACGCGGCCGGTCCGGTTCCCACCGTGTGCCGCGGGGGCGAGCCCGACGACGGCGATGCTTGCCTGCGCCGACCCGAAACCGGGCACCGGGCGGCCCCAGTACCGCTCGCCGGCAAAGGAGGCACGAGGGGTTCGAGCCACCTGCTCCCGCCAGCTCACCAGTCGAGGGCACGCTCGACATTCGACCATCCGGGCATCGAGGTCGCCGAGGTCGGTGGAGTCAGCGGCCAGCCGGCGGACGTCCGCCGCGCCGCGCGCAATGTGCTCGGTCACCGTTCGATACCTCCCGCGGCGTAGGCATTGATCGTGCCATCCTGGTGCGCCGCTGCGCCGTGCAGCCTGAACCGGCATGATCGAGCCGGACAGGAAATCGGGTGAACCCAGCAAGGAGACTCGACGTGGCTGGAGCACTGGGCAAGGTCGGCTGGAAGGTCCTCGGCTATGGCTTCGCCATCCCCACCGGCATCGTCGTTCGCAAAGTCATCAGTGCGGCCTGGACCTCAACCGTCGGATCGGATCCGCCGAAGAACCCTGAGGCTCCTGGCACCGAGTGGAAGGAAGCCATCGCCTGGGCCGCCGCCTCCGGCGTGCTCGTGACCGTCGGTCGGATGGTCGCCTCCGCCGGCGCCGCAAAGGCCTACAGAACGCTCACCGGGCACCTGCCGCCGGGCTTGGAAGACGGCGGCCCCTAGGACGGCTCCGCGAGGCCGAGGGCGATTCCGTCGAGGATGTCGTGCTCGCTGACGGTGACCTCGTCGAGGTCCAGGGCGTCCATCAGCACCCGGAGGATCAGCGCGCCGGCACCGATCACGTCCACCCGACCCGGATGCATCACCGCGAGCGCGGCCCGGTGCTCCCGCGTCATGGTGAGCAGACCGGAGGTCACCGAGCGCACCCGGCCGACCGGGATCCGGCTGCCGTGGATCGTCAGGGCGTCGTACGCCGGAAGTTCCAGCGCGAGCGCGGCCACGGTCGTCACTGATCCGGCGAGTCCGACGAACGTGCGCGCCTGCTCCACCGGAACCGCCTGCCGGATCCGTTCGATCGCGGCCCGGATGTCGGCCTCGGCGGCGCCGACCTGATCCGGGGTAGGCGGGTCCTCGACGAGGTGGCGCTCGGTCAGCCGGACGCAGCCGATGTCGGCGCTCAGCGCCGCCACGATGCCAGGCCTTGCGCCGGCGCCACTTCGCTCGGCGGAGCCGAGGACGACCTCGGTGGAGCCCCCACCGATGTCCGCGACGAGTACCGGCGACAGCACTGCCGGCAGGCCCGACAGCGCCCCGGAAAAGGAGAGCACGGCCTCCTCGTCGCCGCTGATCACCTCCGGCTCCGCGCCGAGAGTGGAGAGCACCATCTGCCGAAAGTCCTCCCGGTTGGCGGCGTCACGGGTGGCGCTGGTGGCCACCATCCGCACGTCTTGTACGCCGAGGTCGCGGATCTGCTCGGTGTAGGACGCCAGTGCCACCCTCGTCCGCTCGATCGCCTCCGGCAGCAGCCGGCCAGTGCGATCGACACCCTGTCCCAGCCGGACGACCTCCATCCGTCGCACGACGTCGTGCAGGTCACCGCCGGAGATGTCGGCAGAGACATCGGCAATGAGCAGCCGGATCGAGTTCGTGCCGCAGTCGATAGCGGCGACTCTCATGCGGGCACCTCTCCTGCCGGCACCCCTCCTGCCGGCACCTGGACGCAGGGTCCCGCGGCGCCCCACTCGGGCAGCAGCTCCAGCGTCTCGTCGCCCAGAGGGTTGACGCCCGGCCCGACGGCGAGGGAGTGCGCCACGAGCGCGTGCAGACACTTGACGCGGGTCGGCATCCCGCCCGCGGACTCCCTCGTCGGGAGCGGCCCGAGTGCGTCGCGGCGGCGGAGGTAGTCCCTATGAGCGGCGGCGTAGCGGTCGGCAAGGCCGGGATTGGCGGCGATCCGCTCGGTCATCCGGGCCATCAACCCGGAGGCTTCCAGGGTTCCGATGGCGGAGTTCGCGCGCGGACAGGTCAGGTAGAACAGGGTCGGGAACGGCGAACCGTCGGCCAGCCGCGGCGCGGTGGCGATCACGTCCGGCAGTCCGCAGCGGCAGCGGTGGGCGACGGTGCAGCTGCCGCGCGGCGCCCGGCCCAACTGCCGCTCGACCACCGCAGCGTCCTGATCCTCACCTGGATCAGCCGGAGTCGGCGCGCCGGACGGATTCACCGAGCCGCTCCAACCACGAGTCCCCGTCGGCCGGCAGTGCGGTCTCTGCCGCCGAGTCCTCCTCCGGCGCTGTCGCACCGTCGACGACGACGAACACCCGGTCGCCGGGCATGGCGTAGTTCAGCCGCTCCCGGGCCTGCGCCTCGATGTAGGCCGGGTCCTGCAGCTGCAGCTGCAACTCCTCGAGGGCATCCACGCGTGCCTGCGTCTCCCGTGCGGTCTGCTCCAGGGCCGCGATCTCGCTGCGTTGCGCGACGTACTCCCTGATCGGGTACGCCAGGCTGAGCACGAGCGCGCAGACGACGACGCCGAGCAGGAGGGCCCGCCCCGTCAACCCGGCCGGCGGTCGCCGGGTGAGGCGGGCCTGTGCCGCCGCGGTCGCCCGGGT
>JACCXW010000389.1 GCA_013696785.1 Geodermatophilaceae bacterium
GTCACGGGTCCCGCCGCCCAGGCCGCCAGCCGTGCGGTCGCGACGTCGTCCGACGGGACCGGTACCCGCGGCGCCGGCGACGGATCCCCGGCCGTCCGGCCCATCAGCAACCGGTGCAACGGCGAGCCCGAGGCCTGCGCGCTGGGCGCCCACCAGGCAACGACTTGCGACTGCGCGCGAGTCAGTGCGACGTAAAGCAGCCGGAGTTCCTCGCCGGCCTCCTCCGCATCGTGGATGCGCCTGCGGGCCGCAAAGCCGGGGTCGGTGTCGCCACCGATGTCGCGCACCCTCGTCCCGTCCGCGTCGTGCAGCAATAGCGTCGCCAGCTGCGGATTGCGCGCGCCGTCCCAGCCGTACGGCACATAGACGACCGGGAACTCCAGACCCTTGCTCCCGTGGACAGTGACGATCTGGATCGCGGCGGCGTCGCTCTCCAGGCGTCGGCTGCGATCGGCCGTGCTGGCCAGCGACGGTACGGCGACGCGCTGCGCGAGCCACCCCGTGAGCGCCGTCAGGCCGAGGGCGTCGTCGACGGCGGCACGGTTGAGCGTCTGCGCGAGGTGGCGCAGGTCGGTCAGCGTTCGTTCCCCCGACGACAAGTGGAGCAGCCGCTCCTCCAGCCGGGTCTGCGTGGCCATCCGCTCGAACACCGCCGCGAAGCCGGCCGCCGCGAACAACGCGGAGCAGTCCCGAAGCTGCGCCCCCACAACGGCGACCTGCTCGTCTGTCGCCTCGGCGAGCTCGGTCGCCGTCCAGCCGAGCAGCGGGGTCAGCGCCGCCAGCCGGACCAGGCCGGCCCGATGCGGCTGCTCCATCGCCCGGAGCACCCAGAGCCAGTCCATCGCGCTCGCGGTCTCGAACACGCTCGTGCTGCTGCCCAGCACCCACGGCAGCCCCGCCCGGTCCAGCGCATGCGTTACGTAGCCGATCTGCTTCCAGGTGCGAACGAGCACGGCGAGATCGCCCGGCGCCACCGGCCGCCCGTCCAGCAACGCCCCGCTGTCGAGCAGCCGGACCACCTCGTCGGCCAGGTCGTCGGCGACGGAGGCGCGCAACGCCGGAAGCGCCGGGAAGCCGTTGCGCAACGGCGGCCGGCGTGGGATCTGGCGGAGCCGGAACGGCGGCTGCCCCGGCAGCCGGGTGCCCTGGCGGGAAGCCTGCACCGGGTGCACGAGGATGTCCGGGTGGCCGAGGGCGGCCCCGCCGTACAACCGGTCCAATGCCTGTAGCAGCCCGGGATCGCTGCGCCAGTTGACCGACAGTGTCTCGTGTGTGTCGGCCAGCCGGACCGCGTCGAGGTAGCTGCGGACCTCCGCCCCGCGGAACGCGTACACGGCCTGTTTCGGATCGCCGATCAGGATGAGCGTGGTGCTGCCGTGGAACGCGCGGCGCAACACCTCCCACTGCACCGGGTCGGTGTCCTGGAACTCGTCGACGAGTACGACGCGGTACCGCTCGCGGATCCGTGCCGCCGCGGCCGGACCTCGCTCGGGGTCGGTCAGTACGTCGCGAAGCAGCACCAGCAGGTCGTCGAAGTCGCGGATGCCACGCTGCCGCTTGCGTCGTTCGACCTCGATCCGCGCGCCCGCCGCCATCGCCACTCGCTGGCCGGCCTCGGTGTCGCCGGCGGTCTGGGGCTCCAGCCGCGCCTGCCCGTCGCGAACCGCCTCGCGGGACACGGCGCGAGCGGTGGCGGGCGTGAGCTGCGGGATGGGGGCGTCGTACCCGGCGTACGTCTGCAGGTAGAGGTCGTCGACCACCTCGTCGACGATGTCGTCGACCGCTTCGACCAGCGAGATGCCGGGTTCCCGCTCGCCGGCCATTCCGAGCCCGTCGAGCATGCGCTGGCAGAAGCTGTGCGTGGTGGCGATCGTCGCACCGTCGAAGTCCGACAGCGCCCGGACCAGTCGCATCCGGCGTACCACCCGGTCGGTCGCCGCCAGGTAGGCCACCAGCGGGTCCGGGCTGTTGGCCGCGTCGACGTCAGCCAGCCCGCGGGCCGCGCTGGTGAGCCGTTCCCGGGTGCGCTCTCTCAGCTCCTGGGTCGCAGCCCGGCCGAATGTGACGAGCATGAGCTGGGACAGGTCCGCGACGCCTTCGGCGACGTACCGCGTGGCCAGTGCCGCGATGGTCCACGTCTTGCCGGTCCCCGCGCTCGCTTCCAGCACGGTGGTTCCTGTCGGCAGCGGGCCGTAGAGGTCGAATGTCATGCCGGCCCCGCGGTGCTCACGGCGGTCCCAACTGCTCGGCGCTGAGCAGTGGAGTCCACAGCCGCCGGGCCAGTACGCCGAATCGGGTGGGCTCGGAGCCGTTGCCCGGTTCCTCGAGCAGTTGCGACAGGTGCGACTCCTGGCCGTAGATGTAGGCCACGGTCCGGTCGGCCCGGTCGCCGAACCGGCCCTCCCATGCCTTTTCGGCGCCCTCCATTGCTTCTTCCACCGAGTTCCCCTGGTGGCGGCGTTCGGCGTAGACGGCGCTGGCGCCGATGCCCATCGGCAACGGCCGGGTCAGCCCTTCGGCGCGCAACTCGACGAGATCCTTCAGTAGCTTGGCGGCGTCCGGTGGGGC
>JACCXW010000220.1 GCA_013696785.1 Geodermatophilaceae bacterium
GACGCGGCCGACACCGCCGGGGCTGAAATCGTGGGGGATCCGCACACACTGGGCGTCGAGGCAACCCTGGAACTGTTGCGGACCGGACGGATCGAGGTCGAGGGTCGGCTCGTCGACGCGAGCAACGCCACCCTGTACTGCTCGTTGACCGCCGAGGGTGTCAAGGCCGCCTGTGTCTACAAGCCGGTGATCGGGGAGCGACCGCTCTGGGACTTCCCGGACGGAACGCTCGCCGGCCGTGAGGTGTCGGCGTACCTGGTGTCAGAGGCTCTCGGTTGGGAGATCGTGCCTCCGACAGTGCTGCGCGACGGACCGTTCGGCGTCGGGATGGTGCAGCTGTGGGTCGACGGCGACGCGGGCGTCGACTTGACCCGGCTGGTCAGGGCGGACCTGCCCGAACTGCGCCGGATGGCCCTGTTCGACGCCGTCGTGAACAACGCCGACCGCAAGGGCGGGCACCTGATCCCGATGCCGGACGGCCGGGTGTACGGCGTGGATCACGGCGTCTGCTTCTCGGTGGAGGACAAGCTGCGCACGGTTCTCTGGAGATGGGCCGGCGACGCCCTGACCCCGGATTCCGTCGTTGCCCTAGGTCGACTCGGCTCCGACCTGGACGGGTCTCTGGGAGAGCAGCTCGGCACACATCTGACCCGGCGTGAGGTGCGCCGGACCCGGTTGCGGGTGTCAACGCTGATCCGGTCCGGTCGGCATCCGGAGCCGTCGGGGGAGTGGCCGGCCATTCCCTGGCCGCCGTTCTGACGTCGATCGGGCGAGGCACTGTCCCTAGGATCACATCCCGTGAAACCAGAACGAATCAACGTCGACGGCGTGGGCCGTCTCCCGGTCTTCTCGCACGCAGTGATCGCCGGCGACCACATCTATGTGTCCGGAATGATCGGGGTGCAGGACAACGAGCTGCATCTCGTCCCAGGTGGGATCCGGGCCGAGACGACGCAGACCCTGCGCAACATCGAGCAGATCCTGCGGGGCTGCCACGCCACGTTCAGCGACGTGGTCAAGGTCAACGTCTATCTCACGGACATGGCCAAGTTCCCGGAGATGAACGAGGCCTACCTGGAGGTTCTCGGGCAGGATCCGCCGGCGCGCATCACCGTTGGCGTCGCCGCGCTCGTTCTCGGCGCGCTCGTGGAGATCGACTGCGTCGCGTTCCGGCCGCAGTGAGCTGATCGGCAGGCAGCGACCGCTCGGCCGGAGCTGGCCGACGCCCTCGTGGCCGCTGGATAGGCTGCAGCGATGCAGTCGTGGCCCGGGCCGGCTATCCCCAAGCTGCCCGGCCGGGGACTCCCGCTACGGCTCTACGACACCGCGACCGCCCAGGTCCGCCCCACCGCGCCCGGTGACACCGCCCGGATGTACGTCTGCGGGATCACGCCGTACGACGCCACGCACCTGGGGCACGCCGCGACGTACCTGGCCTTCGATCTGGTCAACCGGGTATGGCGCGACGGCGGGCACGACGTGCATTTCGTCGAGAACATCACCGACATCGACGATCCGCTGCTCGAGCGGGCAGCCCGCGACCACGAGGACTGGATGGTCCTGGGCATGCGCGAGACGGCGCTGTTCCGCGAGGACATGACGGCCCTTCGCATCGTGCCGCCGCAGGACTACATCGGAGCCGTCGAGTCCATCGACGAGGCGGCGGCGCTGATCGTCGCGTTGGTGGACGCCGGCGTGGCGTACCGACTGGAGGACGGCACCGGCGACGTGTACTACGACGTCAGCCGGTCGCAGCGCTTCGGCTACGAGTCCCGGTTGGACAGCGAGGCGATGCTCGGCTTCTTCGCCGAACGCGGCGGCGATCCCGACCGGGCGGGCAAGCGCAACCGGCTCGACCCGCACCTGTGGCGGGGACCCCGTCCGGGCGAACCGTTCTGGGAATCCGCCGTCGGCCCCGGCCGACCGGGCTGGCACATCGAATGCACCGCGATCGCGCTCAATCGCCTGGGCATGAGCTTCGACGTACAGGGTGGTGGCTCGGATCTGCTGTTTCCCCATCACGAGATGTCGGCGGCGCACGGGGAGTCCGTGACGGGGCAGTGGCCGTTCGCGCGGCACTACGTCCACGCCGGCATGATCGCGCTGGACGGCGCGAAGATGTCCAAGAGCCGCGGCAACCTGGTGTTCGTCTCACGGCTGCGCGGGGAGAAGGTCGACCCGATGGCCATCCGGGCGGCGCTGCTGGCCGGGCACTACCGCGAGGACCGGCCCTGGACGGCGTCGCTGCTCGACGAGGCACGGGCCCGGCTGGCGCGGTGGCGAGAGGCCGTAGCACTCGACGCCGGTCCGGATGCCGGTCTACTGCTCGACGCCGTACGCCGTCAGCTGGCCGACGACCTCGACACGGTGAACGCACTGTCCAGTGTGGACCGATGGGCGACAGAGGCGCTGTCTCGACGCGGTCGCGACCCCGGCGCTCCACAACTCGTCAGGGACACCGTCGACGCCCTGCTGGGAATCGCTCTCTCCCGGTGATCATGAACCTTCGGACACCGCTAACCGGGAGGGTCCGGACAAATCGGACCACACATCTTCATGATCGCCGGGGAGAGTCGCCCCGACGCGGGAGCAAGTGCCTCCTGGAAGCTGCGGAGTCAGGGCGGCGGGTCGTTGAAGTCCTCGGGGGAGACGTCCTCCACGAACTCGTGGAACTCACGCAGCTGGTCCTCGGGCGGGGCGTCGCCGCCATGCGGGAACAGCTCCGCGATCGGTTGACCCACCTCGTCGAGGATCGCGTCGGCCACCGAGATGGGCACCTCGTCACGCACGGC
>JACCXW010000415.1 GCA_013696785.1 Geodermatophilaceae bacterium
GCCTCCAGCTGCTCCCGCTCCCCCGGTGCGACCTCGAGCACGAGCTCGTCGTGCACCTGCAGGAGCATCCGGGACCCCATCCCGGCATCGCGCAAGGCGCTGTCGACACCGAGCATGGCGACCTTGATGATGTCCGCCGCCGAACCCTGGATCGGGGCGTTCAGGGCCATCCGCTCGGCCATCTCGCGGCGCTGCCGGTTGTCGCTCGTCAGATCGGGGAGATAGCGCCGCCGCCCGAGAATCGACTCGGTGTAACCGCTCATCCGAGCCTCGTCCACGACATTGCGCAGGTAGTCCCGGACGCCCCCGAACCGCTCGAAGTACGCCGTCATGTGCTCGCGTGCCTCATCCGGTGTGATCCGCAGCTGCTGTGCCAGCCCGTACGCCGACAACCCGTACGCGAGCCCGTAGCTCATCGCTTTGATCCGGCGGCGCAGCTCGGGATCGACCTGCTCGATCGGGATGTCGAACGCGCGCGAGGCGACGAACGTGTGCAGGTCCTCCCCCGACGTAAAGGCCTCGATCAGCCCGGCGTCCTCGGACAGGTCCGCCATGATCCGCATCTCGATCTGGCTGTAGTCGGCGGTCATCAGGGATTCGTAGCCCGCGCCGACGATGAACGCCTGCCGGACCCGGCGGCCCTCGGCGGTGCGAATCGGGATGTTCTGCAGGTTGGGATCGGTGGAGGACAGCCGTCCGGTCGCGGCGATCGTCTGGTGGAACGTGGTGTGGATGCGCCCGGCGTCGTCCACCATCGGGATCAGGCCGTCGATGACAGTCCGCAGCCTGGTGACGTCGCGGTGGCGCATCAGGTGTTCCAGAAACGGGTGGCCGGTCTGCTCGAGCAGCGTCTGCAACGAGTCGGCGTCGGTGGTGAAGCCGGTCTTGATCCGCTTGGTCTTGGGCAGGCCCAGCTCTTCGAACAGCACGACCTGCAGCTGCTTCGGCGAACCGAGGTTCATCTCGTGGCCGATCACCGCATACGCCGCCTGCTCGACCTCGGCACATTCCCCGCTGAAGTGTTTCTGCAGCTCGTGCAGATAGCCCTCGTCGGCGGCGATGCCGGTGCGCTCCATCCGCGCGAGCACTCCGGTCAGCGGCAGCTCCATGTCCCGCAGCAGGCTGCCGGCGTTGCGTTCCTGCAGGTCGCGGTCCAAAGCCTCGGCGAGATCGCGGACGGCGCTCGCTCGCACCACCTCCGACCGGGCGGCTGTCTCCGTGGCCTCGTCCTCGCCGCCGTCGAGGGTCAGTTGCCCGTCGTTGTCGTCCTCGGCCCGCAGTTCCAGGTGCAGGTAGCGCAGGGTCAGATCGGCAAGGTCGAAGGTGCGCTGGCCCGGCAGGGCGAGGTAGGCCGCAAGCGCGGTGTCGCTGCTCACTCCGGCGAGGTCCCAGCCGCGGGCCCACGATGCCAGGAGCGGGCCCTTCATCTCGTGCATCGCCTTTGGTTGCGCCGCGTCAGCCAGCCAGCCGGCCAGCGCCGCCTCGTCCTCGGCACCCAGCCCGGCGACATCGAGGTACGCGCCCTCCTCCCCTTGCGCGGCAAGGGCGATCGCGGTCACGTCACCGGCTCCCCGCGCCCAGTGACCGCGGAAGGAGACACCGGTCCGTACGCCGGTGGCGGTTCGCGCGGCCAACCAGTCCGCGACCTCGCCTGGGCCGAGGATGCGGGCGTGGACGTCGAAGCCCTCATCCGCCTCGGGTTCGGCGGACTGCAGGGTCTCGAACAGCCGCTCTCGAAGCACCCGGAACTGCAGGTTGTCGAAGATCCTGTGCACCTCGTCGCGGTCCCACGACACCATGCGCAGATCGCCGGGCCCGAGCGGCAGTTGGACCTCACGGACCAGTTCGGTCAGCCGCCGGTTGCGCAGCACCGAGGCGAGATTGGCCCGGAGCGCATCCCCGGTCTTGCCCTTCACCTCGTCCACCCGGTCGGCCAGGGCGCCGAGTGACCCGAACTCGCGCACCCACTTCGCGGCCGTCTTCTCCCCGACCCCCGCGATGCCGGGAAGGTTGTCGCTCGGATCGCCGCGCAGCGCCGCGAAGTCCGGATACTGGGCCGGCGTCAGGCCGTACTTGGCCTCGACCTCCTCCGGCGTGAAGCGGGTCAGGTCCGACACACCCCGTCGCGGGTAGAGCACCGTCACGTGCTCGTTGACCAGCTGCAACGCGTCCCGGTCTCCGGTCAGGATGAGCACGTCGATGTCGTCTGCGATGGCCTGCGTCGTGAGCGTCGCGATCACGTCGTCGGCCTCGTAGTTCTCCACCTCGATCGTGGAGATCCGCAACGCGTCCAGCACCTCCTTGATCAGGCTCACCTGACCGCGGAAATCCGTCGGGGTCTCGCTGCGACCCGCCTTGTACTCGGCGTACATCTCGTTTCGGAAGGTCTTGCGCGACACGTCGAAGGCGACGCCGAGATGCGTGGGCGTCTCGTCCCGCAACACGTTGATCAACATGGACGTGAAGCCGTAGACCGCGTTCGTCGGCTGCCCTGTCGTCGTTGAGAAGTTCTCCACCGGGAGGGCGAAGACCGCGCGGTAGGCCAGCGAGTGACCGTCGAGCAGCAGCAGCCGTGAGTCGGTCACGGCAGCAAGTCTAGGGTTGCCGTCCGACAGGACTTGAGCGCCAGCGAGGCGACCGAAGGGATCACCGGCGAGGATGGCACGGATGGACGTAGCGGGGCAGATCATGGACGTGCCCGACGGTCAGTTGCCCGACCGGATGGGCATTGTGATCACCGATTGGAACCCGGAGCGGATGGTCGCGACGATGCCGGTCGCGGGGAATCTGCAGCCCTACGGCTTGCTGCACGGTGGCGCGTCGTGCGTGCTGGCGGAAACCCTCGGTTCGGTTGCCGCGGCCATGCACGCCGGTGCCGACCGCGCCGCCGTCGGCCTGGAACTCAACGCGACGCATCACCGCGCTGCCCGCTCCGGAAATGTCACCGCGGTGTGTACGCCGCTGCACGCCGGGAACACCATCGCGACGTACCAGATCGTGATCAGCGACGAGGACGAGCGGCGGATCTGCACCGTGCGCCTGACCTGCCTGATCCGCGGCGCCCCTCCGGGCTGACGCTCAGGTGCCCCCGCGTAGTCGGGGGCTGGCCAGCCGGGACCCGAGCGGGCGCGGTTTCTTGACGGGGACGTCGGTGAGGCTACGCCGCAGCGTCGGCACACTCGCGATCCGGCGCATGATCAGCGGGGTGAAGCCGAGCCGGGC
>JACCXW010000428.1 GCA_013696785.1 Geodermatophilaceae bacterium
GCCCGGCTCCCGGCCGCGAGCGGACGGGCCGCTGCGCTCGGGCGGCATGCGGGTGCTGCTCGCCTCGACCGCTGTCGTCATGTTCGGCCTGGGCTGCCTCGAGGTGGCCGTTCCGGCATACGCCGAGGACGGTGGCCTGCCGGCGATGTCCGGCGTACTGCTCGCGGTGTGGGCGTTGGGCAGCGCTGCCGGCGGCCTCTGGTTCGGCGCCCTGCACCTGCGGATGTCGCTGCCACGGCAGTACCGCTGGGGGCTGCTCGCGATCGCCGTCGGTTTCGCGCCGCTGGCCGTCGCCTCCGACCCGTGGGTGCTGGGAGCGTTGCTCTTCCTGGGCGGTACGGCGATCGCACCGACGGTGTCGGTCCAGAACGCTCTCGTCGCTGCGATGGCTCCGGTGCGGGCCACAACCGAGGCATTCACGTGGCTGACCACGGTGGTGTTCGGTGCCAGCGCCCTCGGTGCTGCCGTCGCAGGCATCCTGGTGGAACAACCGGAAGGCATCGCACTCGCGCTGAGCCTCGCGACCGCTTGCGCCTTCGCCGCCGCCGGGATCGCGTCCTTGGCCGGCCGCCGCCTAGCCGCCGCGACGGCCTAGCGGATGGCAGTGCGGTGGATCGGGCCGTCTTCCGCGGCGAGCCTGCCACCGTGCCCGCCCCAGCGCAGAGCGACGATCTCCGCGGCGATCGAGACCGCGGTCTCCTCCGGCGTACGCGCACCGAGGTCCAGGCCGATCGGCGAGGACAACCTCGCCAACTCCTTGTCGGTCAGACCGGCCTCCTGCAGCCGCTTGAGCCGGTCGTCGTGAGTACGCCGGGAGCCCATCGCGCCGACGTAGGCCACCGGGAGCCGCAACGCGACCTCCAGCAGCGGTACGTCGAACTTCGGGTCGTGCGTGAGTACGCAGATGATCGTCCGCTCGTCGATCCGCCCGGCCTCGGCCTCGGCGGCGAGGTAGCGGTGCGGCCAGTCGACGACGACCTCGTCAGCGTCCGGGAACCGCTTGGGGGTGGCGAAGATCGGCCGGGCGTCGCAGACGGTCACCGCGTGACCGAGCAGCTTGCCAACCCGTGCCACGGCGGCAGCGAAATCGATGGCACCGAACACGAGCATCCGCGTCGGCGGTGCGTAGGAGGCCACGAAGAGCGTCAGCTCGTCGCCGCGACGCTCGCCGTCGTGCCCGTAGTGGATGGTCGCGGTCCGCCCGGCGGCCAGGTGTCCTCGGGCGTCGGCGGCGACGGCATCGTCCAGCCGCTCGCAGCCGAGCGTGCCGCCGGCCCGCTCCGGCCAGAGCACCAGCCGCTTCCCGAGCCGGTCCGGGGGGCCGTCCACACAGGTCACCACCGCGACGGGCTCGCCGGCGTCCATCGAGGATGCGACGGCTGCCAGCTCCGGGAAGGTTTCCCGGGAGATCGGCTCCACGAACACGTCCAGGATGCCGCCGCAGGTCAGCCCGACTGTGAACGCGTCGTCATCGGAGACGCCGTACCGCTGCAGGACAGGCACGCCGTCCTCGACGACGGACTGAGCCAACTCGTAGACGGCGCCCTCGACACAGCCGCCGGAGACGCTGCCCACAGCGGTCCCGTCGCCGGCGACGAGCATCGATGCTCCGGCCGGGCGGGGAGCCGACCGCCAGGTCGCGACGACCGTTCCGACGCCGACGGTCTGGCCGTCCTCCCACCATCGCAACAGGTCCTGCATGACCTCACGCATTGGCCATCTCCTCCACGAGTTCCTGAAAAGCGGCCAGGCTGTGACCGGTCACAAACCTCGAAACGTGCGGCAGCGCCGCCTGCATTCCGCCGGTGAGCGGCTCGTAGCCGACGCGGCCCTTGTGCGGGTTGACCCAGATCACCGCATGAGCGAGCCGCGACAACCGTTGCATCTGCTCGCCGAGCAGGGCGCAGTCGCCTCGTTCCCAGCCGTCGGAGAAGATCACGACCGTCGCCCGCCGAGCCGTCCCGCGCTGTCCCCAGCGGTCCAGGAACGCCTTGAGCACCTCGCCCAGCCGGGTCCCGCCACTCCAGTCCGGGATCGCGGCACCGCTCGCCGCCAGCGCCCGATCCGGATCGCGCTGCCGCAGTTCCCGGGTCACCCGGGTCAGCCGGGTGCCTACGGTGAAGACCTCGGTGCTCGCCTGCCCACGGCGTACGGCGGTGTGGGCGAAGCGCAGCACGGCGTCGGCGTACGGGCCCATGGAACCGCTGACGTCGATGAGCAGGACCACCCGTCGGGGCTTCGTACGCGGCCGCTGCCGGTCGAGCCGACGGATCTCACCACCGTTGCGCAGTACCCGGCGCACGGTCCTCGGTACGTCGACCGAGCCGCGATGCGAACGGGTGTGCCGCCGCGACGGCCGGGTCGCGGGGCGCACCGTCAGCAGCCCGAACAGCAGCCGCATCTGCTCGCGCTCGGCCGGGGTGAGCTGGGCGATGTCCCGGTGCCGCAGCACCTCCTCGCCACTGGCGACCGCGTGCTCGTCGGGGGTCTCCTCGCGCGGCTCGGTGCCGGCGCCGGACTGGTCCAGGTCCAGCGCCGCGGACTGCGCGACGCGTTCCTTGCGCGGGGCGCGGCCACCAGCCCGCGGCCTCTCGCCACCGAAAAACGCGTTGAACGCGGCGTCGTACCGCTCAAGATCCTCCGGGCCGGCGCACAGGGTGAACCGGCCGGCCCAGTAGACCTCGCTCGGTTCGAGCACGTCGAGTTCGCCGAGCGCGGCCACCATCGCCTGGACCCGGTCCGGCCCGGCCTCGAGGCCGGCGACGCGCAGGGTCCGGGCGAAGACCAGCATCGTTTCCACGACATCCCGGTTGTCGGCCACGGGCTAGGTGCCGAACATCGCCGTCAGCGTCATGGAGTGCAGCCGATCGACGTCCTCGCGGTACTTCAAGACCGCCCCGAGGGTCGCCGCAGCACGGTCCGGGTCGAGTTCGCGGGCGCCGAGAACGTGCAGCGCGGTGGCCCAGTCCATCGCCTCAGCGACGCCCGGCGGTTTGACCAGGTCGGCCGCTCGCAGCTTCGCGGTTGCGCGGGCGACATCCTCGGCGAGCTTCGAGGTGATCTGCGGCAACCGCGTGCGCAGGATCGCGACCTCCCGCTCGTACGACGGGTGCTCGACCCAGTGGTACAGGCAGCGGCGCTTGAGCGCGGCGTGCACCTCGCGGGTGCGGTTGGAGGTCAGGACGACCAGTGGTGGGATGTCGGCGACGATCCGGCCGAGCTCCGGAATGGTGACGGCGTTGTCGGACAGGATCTCCAGCAGGAATGCCTCGAACTCGTCGTCGGCACGGTCGATCTCGTCGATCAGCAGGACCGACGGGGTCTGCTCGATGGCGGCGAGCAGCGGCCGGGCCAGCAGGAAGCGACGGTCGTACAGTCCCCGCTCCAGTTCCTCGGCGTCGTGGACTCCGGCGGCCTCGGCGGCGCGCAGGTGCAGCATCTGGCGGGGGAAGTCCCAGTCATAAAGCGCCTGGCTCGCCTCGAGCCCCTCGTAGCACTGCATCCGGACGAAGTGCGCTCCGGTGACCTCGGCCATCGCCTGGGCCAGTGCCGTCTTGCCGACACCGGCGTCGCCTTCGAGGAACAGCGGGCGCTGCATCCGCAGGGCCAGGTAGGCGGCGGTCGCCAGTCCCTCGTCGGCCAGGTATCCGGTCCGGGCGAGGGCGTCGGCGAGATCGGCCGGCCCGGTGAACTGCTCAGCCGGTACAACGCCGGTCGGGTCGTCGGAGAAGTGCGTCACCGTGCAAGCATGGCTGAGCCCCGGCCGACCAGCCACCTGCTCCCGGATAGGGCGCTGCCCGCGGTGACCAGGCCGGCGACGGCCGGCAGCACGAATGCGCGCTGCGCCCCGAAGGTGTCGATGAGCGGCCCGGACAAGGACGCTCCCGCGGTCACGCCGACGATCAGGCCGGTCGTCACCCAGGACAGGCCCTCGGTCAGCGTGCCCGGCGGCATCAGCGACTCGACCAGTGCGGTGCCCCCGATCAGCACCGGCGAGATGGACAGGCCTGAGACGAACATCACAATCGCCAGCAGTGGCAGCGAGGTGACCGCGAGCAACAGGATCGCGGACAACCCGAAGACGACCGCGGCCAGCAGGAACCGCGGGGCGAGTTCCCGCCGCCACCTGCGGGCGCCGTAGACCAGCCCGGCGATCAGACTGCCCCCGGCCCAGACCGCCAGGATCGCCCCGGCCCACCCTGGATGACCCTTCGCATCGGTGTAGGCCACGACGATCACCTCTACGGATCCGAAGACCGCGCCGGCACCCAGCATCGTGAGGGAGACGACGAGCAGGCCGGGTCGCATCACGGCCCGGAAGCCGGGATGTTCGGACCCCCCTCCCGCAGGGGCCGGCTCGGTCAGCCGAAGCGCCGCGAGCGAGAGCCCGCCCGCCAGCGCGAATCCAGCCGCCGCGAGCAGACCGGCGGCGGGGCTGACGCCGATCGCCAGGAAGGTCACCAGCGGCGGGCCGGCGACGAACACCACCTCGTCGACGACGGATTCGAACGCGAACGCCGTCTGCCGGGCGGCGCCGGGGCTCAACACCGCCGCCCAACGCGCCCGGACCAGCGCCCCGAACTGCGGCACGACGCCGCTGACCACGGCAGCCACGAACCAGGTCCAGACCGGCGCCCCGGCAGGTACGGCGACGATCAGCCCGGCCACGCCGGCGACATAGACCAGCAGGAACGGCCGCAGCACCCGGGCCTGCCCGAACCTGTCCACCAGCCGTGCGCTCAGCGGAGCGAACACGGCAGAGGACAGTGCGATCGTCCCGGCCACCGCACCGGCCAGCGCGTAGCGACCGGTCGTCTGCGAGATGAGCAGCACCGTCCCGATCCCCATCATCGAGATCGGCAGCCGGGCGACGAAGCCGGTGGCACTGAACTGCCAGCTGCCCTCGACCCGGAACAGCTCGCGATACGGCCCAAACACGACCCGAGGCTAGCCGTTCCCACCGACAGGTTTCGGCGTCCATCTCCGCCTCCGTCCGCGGACTGGTGCGACGGCGCCTACAATCGTGAACGTGGCCACCCGTGACATCCCCGACCCTCGCCTGGTCGACACGTTCGGCCGGGTCGCCACCGACCTGCGAGTGTCGCTGACGGACAAGTGCAACCTGCGGTGCTCCTACTGCATGCCGGCCGAGGGACTGGACTGGCTGCCCAAGCCCGAACTCCTCACCGACGACGAGGTGATCCGCCTGATGCGGGTCGCCGTCGAGCAGCTCGGCGTACGGGAAGTCCGCTTCACCGGCGGCGAGCCGCTGCTGCGCCCCGGCGTCGTCGGCATCGTGGCCGCGACGACGGCGCTGCGGCCGCGGCCCGAGGTCAGCCTTACGACGAACGGGATCGGGTTGGCCCGGACCGCCGAGGCCTTGGCCGCGGCCGGTCTGGATCGGGTGAACGTCTCCCTGGACACCCTTGACGCCGAACGGTTTCGCACGATCACGCGCCGGGACCGGCTGAGCGACGTCCTTGCCGGGATGCGCGCCGCGGCCGCCGCCGGCCTTACCCCGGTCAAGGTCAACGCCGTCCTGCTGCGTGGTGTCAACGACGGGGACGCTGTCTCGCTGCTCGAGTACTGCCTGCAGCACGGCTACGAGCTGCGCATCATCGAGCAGATGCCACTCGATGCCCAGCACGCCTGGGATCGCACCACCATGATCACGGCCGAAGAGATCCTGGCGTCGCTGCGGACCGGCTTCAACCTGACCGAGGACCCGACGGAGCGAGGCGCCAGCCCGGCGGAGACCTGGCTCGTCGACGGCGGACCGGCGCGGGTGGGTGTCATCGCGTCGGTAACCCGGGCATTCTGCGGTACTTGCGACCGGACCCGGCTGACCGCCGACGGGCAGATCCGCAACTGCCTGTTCGCCCGGGATGAGTCAGATCTCCGTACGGCGTTGCGTTCCGGCGGCTCCGACGAGGAACTCGCCGACCGCTGGCGACTCGCGATGTGGGGCAAGTTGCCCGGCCACGGCATCAACGACCCGTCCTTCCTCCAGCCGGTACGCCCGATGTCCTCCATCGGCGGCTGACTGCGTTGTCCGTGACGGTCCGGTACTTCGCCGGCGCACAGGCCGCCGCGGGTGTCGCCCAGGAGCAGGTGAGTGCGTCCACTGTGGACGAACTCGTCTCACTTTTGGCCGATGCTCATGGCGGCGCGCTGACCAGGGTGCTGGCCGCATCGAGCTTCCTTGTGGACGGCGTGAGCGTGCGCGAACCGGCGTACCGGATCACCGACGGCGCCACTGTCGACGTACTCCCCCCGTTCGCCGGCGGCTAGCCCACCCGGACCATGATCATGAGTGTGGATTCGGGCCAAACCCCTGAATCCACACTCACGATCATGAAGCGGCAGTGGCGGACAGCGCGGCCCGCACGGCAGCGATGACAGCATCCGGCTCGTACATCAGCTGGCGCACAGAAAACCGCAGGATCCTCAGCCCCGTGCCCTGCAACGCATTCGCTCGGCGCAGGTCCCGCTCCCACGCAGCTGCATTCAGATGCCAGCGTGCGCCGTCAATCTCCACTGCGAGCCGAGCCGCGCGCCACAGCCCGTCCACGAGGTACCGACCGACAGTGGTCTGAACCGCGGCATTCCACTCCGGCTCGGCAACGCCGGCGCGTCGCAGCAGATCCCGGAACAGCGCTTCTCCCGCCGAGCGTGTGCCCGCAACCACCGCTGCCAGCGCGTCATGGAGGTGGTGACTGCCCCGCCGCGGGCAGCCCTCGGCGGCAAGCAGCAACTGCGACACGGTGACGATGCGTCGTTGGACCGCGTCGGAGACCAGCGCCCGTACGTCGTCGCGGTTACAGGTCACTACAGCGACGTCAACGACTGTTCGCGCCGCCGATGTGCACGGGAGACGTCCGACCCGCTCACCTTCGTGTGGTCTCTTGCTTTGATGGACAACGACGAAGCCGACCGACTGCAGGTGTAGGCCGTGCGGCACCGTGATGTGCACCCCGGCCTCGTTGACCCGCAGACCATGGAGAACGCCGGCAGTGTGGTAGCTCAGTACCGCGCCGGATCCGCCGTACGCCAGTGCCGCCCGCCAACGCTGCCGCTGCGACAGCGGTCCGCTGTGCGCGACGACGACACCGGGAAGGGGCTGCTGCCACCGCCCCGTTCGTAGCGCGGTGGCCAGCCGGTCTCGGGACAGGCCCGAGGTCACAAGATCGCGCCGGCGGGCCACGCCGTCGGCGGCGTCGAAGCGGCGTTGCCAGGACACCTGGCGATGGTGCCCGACGCCGGTGGGCGGCCGCTGGCGCTATCCACAGGCCGCGTCCCATGATCATGAGTGTGGGTTCTGGGCTTATCCCCGAACTGGCACTCATGATCATGGAAGCGGCTAGGGGCAGTCGACCCACTCGTCGGTACCGTCGCTGAACAGCTGCCGCTTCCAGATCGGGAGCCGGTGCTTCACCTCGTCGACAAGCCGAGCGCATGCCTCGAAGGCCTCGCGCCGGTGTGCGCTGCTCACCGCGCAGGCCAAGGCGACGTCGCCGACGGTCAGCTTCCCGATCCGGTGCGAGACGGCGACGGCGTAGATCCCGTCCAAGGCTGCGATCTCCGCCGCCACCTCGGCGACGATCTGCACGGCGGTCGGATGCCCGACGTACTCCAGCGCCTCGACGCCCCGACCGCCGTCGTGGTCGCGGACGACGCCTGCGAAGCTCACCACCGCACCGGCTCCCGGGTTCGACACCAGCGCCTCATGCTCGGCCACGGACAGGGCAGCATCGACGACGACCGCACGGGCGACGGAACTCTGGACCTGCATGGGCGTCAACGGTAGTCCGAGCTCGGCAGGTCGCCTTGAGTGTCGATGTCCTCCGGGCTGGCGATGTCCGCGCACGGCACCTCTACGACGAGATCGGCATGGGCGAGCAGGAACGGTCTGGCGCCGGTGTCACCGACCGCCGCCTTGGCCACGTCCGCCCAATGCTCACGGCCAAGCAGGACGGGGTGGCCGCGGCGGCCGTCGTACGTCGCCACCGCCACCACAGCCGGCTCGGCGTACGTCGACATCCGTGCCACCGCGGTCGCGCCGATCCCCGGCGTGTCGACCAGTAGCACCATCGCCGCATCCGCGGTCGACGGCAACGCTGCCAGCCCGGCACCCAGCGAAGATCCCATCCCGTCGGCCCAGTCCTCGTTGACGACGACATCGGCCCCAGCCGCGAGCTCGCGAGCCAACTCCGCCTGGGCCCCCAGTACGACGAGGACCGGCGCGCATCCACCGTCCCGCAGGGCGTCAATGGCCCGCCGCAGGAACGATGTGCCGTCCGGCAGCACTGCCAGCGCCTTGGGCGATCCGAAGCGGCGGCCGGCCCCCGCGGCGAGCAACAGTCCCGCGATCCGAGCCACGTCACGCAGGATAGGCGGCGACCTCGTTGGCCTTGACCGAAGCCCAGAAGCGGGCACCGATGACAAGATCGAGCTCGGCCGCGGCTTCCGGGGTCACGTCGGCGGTCAGCGGCACCTCACCATGCAGGTCGACACGCAGAGTCTCGCCGTACGGCGTGACGCCGCCAACGGTGACCGCCCAGACGTTGCGCGGGCTCCCGTCAGGACGGGTCCGGTAGAGGGCGACCGCCGCCGGTCGGATCGCGACGAACACCGGACCGTTGGTCGGTTCCGCGACCTGCACCGCCGCTCCGCTGTCGAGGACGACCGCTCGGCCCTGCGCGGTGCCGGACAGCAATGACAGCCCGACCAGCCGCGCGACGTAGTCCGTGCGCGGTCGACGGGACACCTCGACCGGCGTGCCGACCTGCACCACCCGTCCCCGCTCGATGACCACGAGCCGGTCGGCGAGGGCCATCGCGTCCACCGGGTCGTGCGTCACGAGAACGGTCGCGCCCGGATAGTCGGCGAGGTGGTGCCGAAGGTCTGCCCGCACATCCAGCTTGGTGCGTGCGTCCAGCGCGGACAGCGGTTCGTCCAGCAACAGCAGCCTGGGGTCACCGGCCAGTGCCCGAGCGAGCGCGACCCGCTGCGCCTGCCCGCCGGACAGGGATCGCGGTTTCGCGGAGCTGTAGTCGGCCAGGTCCATCCGCGCGACCCATTCGCCGGCTATCGCTCGAGCGGCCTGCCGCGACTCACCCCGAGCTCGCAGCCCGAAGGCGACATTGTCCACAGTGGACAAATGAGGGAAGAGCAGGTGGTCCTGGAAGACCATGCCGATCGGCCGGTGATGCGGTGGGACCCGGATGCCGACGGCAGGCTCGTCGAGCAGTTTCCCGTCGAGGCTGATCCGACCGCCATGGGGTGCGGTCAGGCCGGCCAGCACACGCAGCAGCGTCGACTTACCGGCACCGTTGGGTCCCAGTACCGCAAGCACCTCGCCGGGCCCGACCTCGAACGAGACGTCGACGTGCAGAGTCCCCCGCTGCAGCACCACGTGGGCGTCGAGACTCACGTGCGCATCAGCCACCGGTCGCGCAGAAACATCAACGTGAAGAGGGATACCGCGAGCATCACCAGGCTCAGGGCGATCGCGGCTTCGGGATCACTCTCCAGCGCCAGGTAGACCGCGAGCGGCATCGTCCTCGTCGTGCCCGGGAAGTTGCCGGCGAAGGTGATCGTCGCCCCGAACTCCCCGAGCGCCCGGGCCCAGCAGAGCACCGCTCCGGCCGCGATTCCCGGCGCCACCAACGGAAGCGTCACCCGCCGGAACGTCGTCGCCCGGCTGGCTCCGAGAGTCGCCGCCGCATCCTCGTACCGTCGATCAGCCGCCCGCAGGGCACCCTCGACGGTGATGATGAGGAAGGGCATGGCGACGAACGTCTCGGCCAGCACGACTGCCGAGGTGGTGAACGGGAAGGACACGCCGGTCGCGTCGTACAGCGGCCCGCCGACGACGCCCCGGCGGCCGAGGGCGAAGAACAGCGCGACCCCCCCGACGACCGGAGGCAGCACCAACGGCACCGTGACCAACGCCCGCAGGATCGTCCGGCCTCGCAGCTGGCTGCGCGCCAGCACCCAGGCCAGTGGCACGCCGACGACCAGCGAGATCAGGGTGGCCAGCGAGGCGCTGATGAGCGACAGTCGCAGGGCTTGCCGGACGGCCGGTTCGGCCAACAGCGACCCGAGCGTCGACCAGGGCGCCCGGATGAGCAGCGCGACCAGTGGCAGCACCAGAAACGCGACCGCCAGGGCCGCGGGGACGAGAAGCACGGCGGGTACGCCCGTAGCACCGTCGACCTGCCGCTCGACCCGCCCACGCTGACTCACGGGGCAAGAGTAGGCATCAAGGCAGCTGGAAGCCGGCCTCCTCGAACGCGGCCAGGCCCACCTCCGACAGTACGAACTCGACCCACGCCGCGGCGGCGTCAGGGTTCGGCGCGTCGGTGAGGGTGGTGATCAGGTAGTCGTTGACGGCATCGGCCGACTCCGGAAAGTCGATTCCCTCGACAGCGTCACCCGAGACGAGCACGTCGGTCTTGTAGACCAACGCCGCGTCCACCTCGCCGAGCTCGACCTTCGTCAACGCCGCCCGTACGTCGGACTCGAGGGTGTCCGGCTGCGGCGTCAGCCCGGCCGCTTCGAAGACCTTGATCGCGGCGGTGCCACAGGGAACGTCCTCGGCGCACAGGGCGATGGTCAGCTCTGGATTGGTGAAGTCCTCGAGGCCGGTGACTCCGGCCGGATTCCCAGCCGGTACGGCGATCTGCAACGTGTTCTGGACGAAGATCGTGGGCTCCTCGGCGTTCAGGCCGGCGTCGACGACGGTCTGCATGGTCGTCGGGCTGGCGGAGGCGAAGACGTCGGCCGGCGCGGCCTGCACGATCCCTTCGGCGAGGGTCGAACTGCCCGCGAAGTTGAAGTTGTCGACAACGGTCACGTCCGGGTGCTCGGCCTCGAACTGCTCGCCCAACGAGGTGAATACATCGGTCAGGGATGCCGCCGCGAACACGGTGAGCGCTCCGGTGAGCGTGTCCTCGCTGGCCGTCGCCGAGCCGGATCCGCTGCCCGTCTGGTCGTTGGCGGTCTGCTCGTCGTCTCCACAGCCGACCAGCGCGAGCAGCAGAACGGTCGTGGCGAGCAGGGAAATGCGCCTCACGAGTCCCCCGGTATCCCGATGACGACCTGAGTGGACTTCACCGAGGCCACCGCAACGACGCCCGGTTCCAGTCCCAGCTCGTCCGCCGCCTCGCGGCTCATCAGCGAGACCACCCGGAACGGCCCGGCCTGCAACTCGACCTGGGCCATCACGGTGTCCTTGACCACGCGCGTGACGATTCCGCGAAAACGGTTGCGGGCGGACTCCCGGCCGAGACCTGCCGGTACCGCCGCCAGCCCGTCGCCGGCAGCCAACTCGCGGGCGAGTTCGGCCAACTCGGCCCCCGCGATCTCCAACCGGCCCTGCTCGCCGCGGCTGGTGTGCAGCCGACCCGAATCCGCCCAGCGGCGGACCGTGTCATCGCTGACACCGAGCAGATCAGCCGCCTCACTGATTCGGAATGTGGTCACCGTTGTCATAATAGCTCCGCGACTGCGGAGACGAAAACCAGATAGCACCGTATCTGCGGCATCATCTCGGCGGGGTCGGCTGGCGAACATCGAGCTTGAGCACGGGACCCAGCGGCAACTCCCGATGTACAGTCCAGAAACCATTGGCGGGGGGAGATGCAGTGCACATCTCGGCCAAGGTCGACTACGCCATGCGCGCGCTGGTCGAGTTGGCCGCCTCGCCTAACCCGCTCGTTCGGACCGAGGATCTCGCGGAGATCCAAGGCATCCCCGCCAGTTTCCTGGAGCGCATCCTCGGTGAGTTGCGCCGCGCGGGCATCGTCGCCAGCCAGCGCGGTGCGCACGGGGGATACCGGCTGGGCCGTCCGGCCGCCGACATCTCCGTCGCCGACGTCTTCCGGGCCGTCGACGGCCCGCTGGCCGAGGTGCGCGGGGACCGTCCCGAGGCGAGCAGCTACGCCGGTCCGGCCGAAGCGCTGCGGGAGGTGTGGGTCGCGGTGCGGGCAAGCCTGCGCTGTGTGCTCGAGGAGGTCTCCGTCGATCAGGTCGCCCGCAACGATCTTCCCGCTGCCGTGCTCGACCTGACCCGGGCACCGGAGGCGTGGGTACGGCGCTGAGCCCACCACGGATCAGGTCAGAACGAATACCCCCACACGACCAGCACAAAGGCGCCGAACCACGCTGAGGCTGCCATCAGCACGGCGCCGACGACGACCTGAACGCGCCGACGTGCTCCCGCCAGCGCGATCGCGAGAGGCACGAGCAACGGAAAGATCGGTATCAGGAACCTCGGCTTGGCGCCGACAAACCCGGCCGCCCCGATGGTGAGCGCGAGTAGGACGGCGGCGTAGACGAGCAGCGGCCACCACATCCGGAGCGCCGCCGCCTCGAGCAGCAAGAGCACGGCCAGGACCAACAGGATGTACGTCACGGTCATCACGAAGCCGCTGTCGCCGCCGTATCGCACCTCCTGGGTGAACAGCTTCAGCCCCAGCTCGGTGACATCGTGCCCCCAGTCCCAATGAGACCCCCACATGTTCTTCTGGATGTAGAACCACGCGTCGAGTCGCCCGACATGGTTCCCGACCCACAGCCACCACAACGGGGTGCCGGCCAGGGCCAGCAGACCGCCGGCGATCTGGCGGGGGTCTCGCTGCTCGCCATGCCACCACAGCCAGACTGCGTACGCCGCGACGGCCGCACCGATGCCAAGCCCCGATGAGCGGCTCAAACCGGCGAGCAGAGCCAGCGTTCCGGCCCCGAGCCAGCTCCTGCGATGCAGGAGGACCAGCGCCCAGATCGCCAGCGCGCTGAATAGCGCCTCGGTGTAGACCATCGACAACACGATCGATAGCGGCTGCGTCGACCACAGCAGCACCAGCGCCACGCCCACCCGGGCCGACCACAGCCGGGCAGCCAGCACGTACAGCCCGACCGCAGCGACCGCCGCCGCCATCTCCGAGATGAGGATCCCGACGATCGCGGTGTCCAGCCCGGTCACAGCGACGGCCGAGCGCATCAGCAGCGGGTAGAGCGGAAAGAAACCCAGCGAACCGGTGTTCTCCACCGCCAGGTCCAGCCGGTCGGCGTACCCGTCCTCGGTGATCCGTACGTACCAGCCACCGTCCCAGACGGACAGCCTGGTCAACGGGTCCTGATCGGCGGTGGTCGCCAGCAGCGCAAGCAGCGCCAGGCCGATGCCGCGAGCGAGCACGTGCACCCCGAGGGCGAGCGCGAGACCACGCAGCCAGGGCGACCGGAGCCGCACGGCGCGATGCCGCGCCGCTGGCTCACCGGCTACCTGTGTTCGCTCGCTCACTCCGGCCGACTCTACGGACGGCGGGGCCACGATTAGCGCATGACGCCCAAAGGCCGGTAGGTGAAGCCGGGGAAGACCGTGGAGATGGAACCCAGCCCGAGGGTGGCCTGGGCGGCCTCACCGAGCACGTCGCGATAGTCGTTCGCGGCGGCAAGGTCGCCCCCCTGCAACGCCGGTTCGGACAATCCGGGCCAGGCACCGTGGATCTTCTTGCCGTCCACGCCGCCGCCGAGCAGGAACATCACCCCGCCGCGGCCGTGGTCCGTGCCGCCGCTGCCGTTCTCCGCGACCCGACGACCGAACTCCGACATCAGCACGACGGTCACGTCGGCGAGCTTCGACCCGAGGTCGGTGGCGAAGGCCGCGACCGTGAGGGACATCGCCCGGAGCTGGTCGGCCATCGTCCCGACGACCCCGCCGGCCAGGGTGTGCATGTCCCATCCGCCGACATCCACCGTGGCCGCCTTCACACCGGCGCCGGCCTTGATCATGCGGGCAAGGTCAGCCATGGCGAGGCTGAAGTCGCCAGCGGGATAGCTCGCCCCCGGTCCCGGCCGAGGATCGGTCTTCTGCAGCTCCTCGGCGTCGTCGAGCACGCTCAGCGTCTGCAGTCCGTGCTCACCGAGCGGATCGTTCACCCCGGTGTACAGCTTGCTCAGCGCGTCGGTCAGCGCCGGCGTCTGGTCGAGGAGTTGCAGCGAGTCGAGCCCGACCATGGTGACCACGCCGTCGGCACCGGCAAGGGACCTTGCCGGAGTGAAGCCCTCACAGACGGCGCGGAACGTCGTACCAGGCCCGCTGAGTTCCACTGCCCGTTCCAGCCAACCCGAGGTCATGGACCCGGTGCCGATCCCGCGCTCGACCACGTCCTGGGACTGGAAATGGCTGTGCGTCGCGAACGGCGAGGCGACGGCATGCACGATGCCGAGGTTGCCGTTCAGCCAGTACTTGTGAAGTGCCGAGGCAGCCGGGTGCAGTCCGAAGCGGCTGTCCAGCGGCAACAGGCTGCCGCTCGGGATGCCGATCTGCGGCCGGGCTCGGTTGTAGTCGTTGTCGTTGGCCGGTACCACCGTCGCCAGCCCGTCGAGGCCGCCGCGCAAGAAGACGACGATCAGTGTCTTTCCGTTGGAGGCGCCAGCGGCGGCGAACGCCACCCGGGTCGTGACCAACTGGGAGCCGAGCGCTGCGGCCGTGACCATGCCCGAGCCGGCGAGGAAGGAACGGCGAGTGAAACCGCGGGCCCAGCGGGCCCGCTGGTCGGCCAGGTCGGCCTGGACCTTCGCGGCGGCGGCAACGATCGATCCTGTCTTCACAACTCTCATCTCAGGGTGTGGTACGCGGAGTCGAGGATGAGTACGACGAGTGAGGTGAGGTAGTGCTCCGTCGCCTCCGGGTCGTACGGCTCGCTGGCGGTCATGCCGGCGTAGCCGAGTACTGCCCCGCGATGTGCGGCGGTGAACACCTGACCGGTGAGCGCGACGCACAGCCGATCGACCATGGCTCCGGCGGTCGCCGGGGTCGGGCCGGCCAGCAGCTGGTCCAGCGGTGGATAGAAGAGTGGGCCGGCGCTCGCCGTGCTCAGGGCGTGGTGCAGGTTCCACCGCTTGAGCGTGCCGGACACCGACTCCCATGCCGCGGTGGTGTCCGGGTAGCCGGTCGGGGGCAGCGACCCGAACGGCGTCATCCCCAGTCCGCCGACGCGCTTGAGCATCGCCTTGATCTCGCTCATGCCGTTGTCCGGCAGCGCCTCGATGCCCAGCGCGCGCATCGACGCCGCGTAGTGCTCGATCGGCCGCTTGCGTTTCAGCCCCACCGAGGCCGCGAACTCGGCGGAGTTGAACAGGGCCAGGAGCCACGGAACGATCGCGGTACCGGAGTCGAGGTAGACGTCGGCCAGCATGGAGACCAGCGACGCCGGGGGATTGTCGGAGACAAATCGGATGGCGAGCTTGCGCGAGAGGTGGGTTGCCGTCTTCGGGTGCCTCGCCAGATACCGCAGGTCGTCATCGCCGACCGCCATGCCGCCGGAGGCGCTGGCATTCGACGCGGACCAGCCAAGCACCTGCACCTGCCCGGTGTAGTGCAGATTCTTGTCGTAGAAGAAGAAGCCGTCGTCGTCGATCGTCCGCCCGGTCAGTGTGAGGGCGCTGTTCCAGACATCGGTCTGGGTGAAGCCGCTGTCGAGCCCGACGGTGTGCAGCTCCAGCAGCTCGCGGCCGTAGTTCTCGTTCGGATTGTCCAGCTCGGAGCGGAAGTTTCCGAGATAGAACATCATCGGAGCGCTCTTGCCGTCTGCCAGCAGGAGGTCCTCGAACCTGCCGAGGGCGTTGGCCCGCATGACGGTGCGGTCCTCCAGTGCCTTGGTCGCGTACGTGGAGTGGCTGGGTGTCGCGTTGAAGTGGTTGTTCCAGAACTCGACCATGAGTTCGAACAGCTGGCGCCGGCTCCACAGCTGGCGAGCCAGCGTGGCATCGATCAGCTGAGAGGTGGCATCGCGCCGCTTCTGGTCCGGCAGCGCCCGCAGTTCGGCCTCCGATGCGGAAAGCAGCGGGTAGTAGCCGAGAATCTGGTTCATCCCCGAGTCGGAGACGCGTTCTGGATGCAGCTGGTCGTCCAGCCAACCGGCTCGTCCTCGGCTCCGGGCTTCGGCGACCAGATCGGCCGTCACGCCGTAGGTGGCTCGCCGTAATAGGTGCAGCACGGGATCCGCGCTGAGAATCGAAGCCACGGAAATGCACCCTTTGTTCCGGCTTGGGAAGGTCTTCGCTATGGACCGTACCCGGTTCTGCTACGGGGTGTACAGAGATCGTTACTCTCCGTATCGAAATGTCTGCCGGACATAGCAATCCGGTCGCACCGTGAAGACGCAGGCAGCCGTTCCCAGCCGTTCCCCGACCCGGCCCTGAACGTCGCGGACGACCGCATGCTCGCCGGAGGGAACGGTGTCCTCGGCGGCAATCACCTGCACCGTTCGGACCAGCGCCACGCGTCTGCCGACAGCGGGAGCGGGAGCGGGAGCGCACCACACGTGCAGGCGGAGCTCGTCGGGGCCACTGAGTTCGCGCAACCGGCGGGCCCCTGTGCCTCGCACCGGCTCCACCGGTGCGTCGGGGAGCATCCGCCCGGCGAACTCGTCGCTGCCGGAAACGGGGTAGACGGTCGGCACGGCCAGCCGGCCGGAGTTCACCTTGGCCCGCGCCTCGAGATCCTCGACGCTGGCGATCAGGATCGCGTCCCTGTCGCGTCGCTCGGCCTCGGTTTCCGGAACCATGAACCGCATCGTCGCGTCGGTGACGGCGAGATTCTCGCGAGCCGCGAACTCGCGTTCGGCGGCGTAGCCGTCCAGAAGGTCGGCGTGGCCGTCCGTGTCATCGACGGCGTGCCCGTCGGGTGAATCGCCGGGCGTACCCAGCCGGTCGAGGGCGGCGGCCAGTCGCCACGCCAGGTTCATCGCGTCCGCGACACCCGAATTCATGCCGCGAGCTCCGAACGGGCTCATCAGGTGAGCCGCATCACCGGCCAGCAGAACGCGACGCTGCCGGAACCGGGCGGCCATCCGCTGATGGAAGCGGTACAGCGTGACCCACACCGGCTCGTACGCCGCCGTACCGACGATCTTCCGGATCCGCTCGTCGAGGCGCCCGCTCGCCCGCTCCACCGCAAGGTCGAACTCAGGTGGTACCTGCCAGTCGATCCGCCACACGTCGTCCGGCTGCGGATGGATCAGGACGGTCCGCCCCGGGTTCCACGGCGGATCGAACCAGAACCGGCGTTCGGCCGGGAACGGGAGCCTCGCTCGGATATCTGCGATCAGGAACTGGTCGTCGTGGCTGTGCCCGGGGAAGTCGATCCCACACAGCCGACGCACGACCGACCGCGCGCCGTCCGCTCCGACGGCGTAGGCAGCGGTGGTGACGACATCGTCGGTGCCGGATCTGCTGGTCAACCGCACCTCGTCGTCATCTTGTTCCAGCGCCGTCAACGAGTGCCCCCAGTGGACGGTCACGAGCGGTTCCCGCTCCACGGCGTCGACCAGCAACCGCTCGACATCTGTCTGGCTGATGTTCACGAACGGCGGAAAGAACTCGTCGGTGGCCGGCAGCTGCGTCTGGAACAGCTCCGTCTCGCGGAAGTACGTTCTCGCCAGCTGCCAACCAACACCTCGTTCGGCTACCTGCCGGCCTAGTCCAAGAAGGTCCCAGCTCTCGAGCGTCTCCCGCTGCATGCACAGCGCCTTGGAACCCTCGCCCCGCAGCCGCTCCGAGCGTTCCAGCACCGTCACCGGTACGCCGAACTGCGCCAGCCGCAACCCAAGGGTGAGCCCGACCGGCCCGGCCCCGACGACCGCGATGCTCATGACGCCTCCGCGGCGACAAGTGCGGCGGTACTCACGACTGCAGCTGCGCCCAGACCTCACGGTCTCGCTGGGCCGTCCAGATCCGGGGTCGCTCGATACCGGAAAGCTCGTCCCATAGCCGGGAGACGTTGAACGGCATGCAGTGCTCGAAGATCGGCCAGGCTCCATAGGCCGGTTCCAGCGCGGCGTGTGCGGCGTCGAAGGCGTCCTTGAGCCGCCCGCCACCGGCCAGGACGGGCTCGACCTGGGCCCTCATGGTCTGCAAAAATCCTCGGGTCTGGTCGATGCCGGAGCGCACTTCATCGGCGCCGCGCATGACCCGGCCACGGCCGCCGACCATCGTCTGAGCACCCAGGGCAGCCACACCGTCCAATGTGGAAGACATCCAGTCCAGATGGATCGCATCGCCGGTGTAGAGCGCCGCTTCGCCTTCCACCAGGTCGCCGGCGAAGCAGATGCGCTCGTCGGGCAGCCACACGACGATGTCGCCCTCCGTGTGCCCGCGGCCCAGATGAATCAGCTCCACCACCCGCCCACCGAGATCGATCGTCATCCGGTCGTTGAATGTCTCGGTGGGCATCGTGAGGCCGGGGATGGTCTCCGCGCCGGTGAACAGCCGCGGCATCCGGCCTGCCTGGGACTCCCAGTCCTGCTGTCCCCGCTCCATGATCAGGTCGAGCGTGGTCTGCGAGCTGATGATCCGTTCGGCTCCGAAGGCGGCAGCACCCAGCGCGCGAACGGCGTGGTAGTGCGTCAGAACGAGATCACGGATCGGTGCGCTGGTCCTAGTGCGCAGCTCGTCGATCCACTTCTGGGCCATGTACGGCGTTGCCCGGGCCTCGACGCACAGAACGGCGTCACTGCCGACCACGGCTCCGACGTTCGGATCTCCCTCCGCGGTATAGGCGAAGACCCCGTCGGCAAGTTCCTCCAGCGAGGCGGACTTCTCGCTCAGATCCGCCGACGACGCGAACGGTTTGGTCATTCCGCACCTCCGTCTACCGGTCGCAGCCGCCCCCAGCGGGCGTGCTTGTGCGTATCCGGGTATGTGGCGACGCGCCCCGGCTTCGCATGCCGCTCCGGCTCGGTGTCCCTCTCCTGCTCCGCGCGGCGGACCAGGGCGACGACGGCGTCGACGACGGTGTCCCAGAGCGCGCGGGGGATGTCGTGCCCCATCCCCGGCAGGATCATCAGCTCCGCACCCGGGATGGCCGCGGCGGTCTCCCGACCGCCGTCGGCCCGGATCAGCGGGTCATCTTCGCCGTGCACGACGAGGGTGGGAACGTCCAGCCCGGCAAGCGCCGGGCGGCGGTCGGGTGAGAAGCGGATCGCCGCAAGCTGCCGGCTCACCCCGACGGCGTCGTTGTTGCGATCCCAGGCGATACCGACCGACTTCTGAATCCACGGCACGTCGCGCGGGTACGCCGGCGATCCGATCACCTCGGCGATACCCAGCGAGCGAGCCACCGCGCCCTCGCGCGTGGTCGCCGGCGGCGAGAGCAGTGCCTGCGCCGCGGCGGGACTGGCGCCCCCCACATCCATCGTCGGCGTCGACATGATCGACGTCAGGCTGCGGACCCGCTCGGGATGAGCTATCGCCAGGCTCTGCGCGATCATCCCGCCGAGGGAAACCCCCAGGACGTGCGCGGAGGCCAGCCCGAGCACGTCCAGCAGGCCGGCGGTGTCGTCAGCCATATCCGACAGCAGGTACGGCGCCGCGGCCACCAGCCCCATCATGAGCGCCGTCGGATCTATCGGTCCGGCCTCGTTGAGGTGCGTCGACAGCCCGATGTCCCGGTTGTCGAAGACGATCAGCTGCAACCCGCGCTCGACCAGCATCTGAAGCAGGTCCGGATTCCACGCCGTGAGCTGTACGCCGAACCCGCAGACCATGAGCAGCGGCGGGTCTGCCTGGTCGCCGTGACGCTCGTAGGCAATCTGGATGCCGGTGCCCACGGCGACTGTTTCGGCGGGCTTCATCTGGCATTCCTCCGATAGCTTGACATCGATGTCAATATCATGTTGTGACGGGCGAGCGTGCGGTGCTGCCGGCGAACACACGCCGTGGCCGCGGCACCAAGCAAGGTCTGCTCGGCGCCGCTCGCACCGTCTTCGAGCGCGATGGATACCTGGAGGCAAGGATCACCGACATCGCCACCGAGGCAGGTGTGGCGCACGGAACGTTCTATGCCCATTTCCGCAGTAAACCGGAGATCTTCCTCGCCGTCATGGCCGACCTCTGGTTGCGGCTCGTCGTACCTGCTCCCGCCGAGGACGGCGGCCTGGCGCCATATGACCGGGTCCTCGCCAGCAACAGCCACTTTCTCAGCGGATATCGGGACAACGCACGCCTGTTCGCCGTCGTCGAGCAGGAGACAACGACCATCGAGAACATCCAGGCACTGCGGCTGCAGATTCACGTGGACAACGCCACCCGTGTCGCCCGTGCGATCCGCCGGTGGCAGCGAGCCGGCATCGCCGCGCCGGATGTCGTCGCGGGTGACGCGGCCACGGCGTTGATCGCCATGGCTGGGCGCTCGGCGTACTACTGGTACGTCGTCGAGGGACGTCGTACGACCCGACCGGAAGCGGAGACACTGACCCGGCTGTGGCTGCGCGGACTGGGCATCGCCGTACCGGACAAGACGAACCGTCGGCGCAACCGACAGACAGAAGGAGTGTGAGTCCACAGTGGACTTCGAGATGAGCCACAAGGGCCGCGACTACGTCGACCGCATGTGGGCCTTCATGCACGAACACGTGCTGCCCGCGGAGCAGGAGTACCAGGAGTTCCGGGCTGCGCGCGGCCACGACAACCACGACCTGCCGCCAGTTGTGGAGAAGCTCAAGAGTGAGGCCCGCTCCCGTGGTCTCTGGAACCTCTTCCTGCCCGACGTCGCCGGTCTGTCGAACCTGGAGTACGCCGGGGTCGCCGAGGTGACCGGCTGGGCGCCACGGCTGGCACCGGAGACGATCAACTGCCAGGCGCCGGACACCGGGAACATGGAGGTGCTGCACATGTTCGGCACCCCGGCGCAGAAGCAGGAGTGGCTCGAACCGCTCCTCGACGGCCGGATCCGGTCGGCGTTCGCGATGACCGAGCCGGCGGTGGCCTCCTCCGACGCCCGCAACATCGCCACCTCCATCGTCCGTGATGGCGACGACTATGTGATCAACGGTCACAAGTGGTGGATCAGCGGCACCGCCGATCCGCGCTGCGCGATCTTCATCGTCATGGGCAAGACCGATCCCGACGGCCCGCCGCACCGCCAGCAGTCGATGATCCTGGTTCCCCGGGACACCTCCGGCGTCGAGGTGCTCCGGCACCTCCCGACGTTCGGATACCAGGATCAGCACGGCCACTCCGAGATCCGGTTCACCGATGTCCGGGTCCCGGCGGCGAACCTGGTCGCGCAGGAGGGTGACGGCTTCATGATCGCCCAGGCCCGGCTCGGACCCGGTCGGATCCACCACTGCATGCGTTTGATCGGGATGGCCGAGAGGTCGTTGTCCCTCATGAGCCAACGCGCCCTGTCCCGTACGGCGTTCGGACGGCCGCTGGCCGAGCAGGGTGTGGTCCGCGAGCAGATCGCGCTGTCGCGGATCGAGATCGACCAGGCCCGGCTGCTCGTCTATAAGACAGCCGATCTCATCGACAAGCACGGCGCCAAGGGGGCACGAGGTGAGATCGCTGCGATCAAGGTGGTCGCCCCGCGGATGGCGTGCACCGTCATTGATCGGGCGATCCAGGTGCACGGCGCAGCCGGGATGAGCGACGACGTGCCGCTCGCGGAGTTCTATGTCTGGGCGCGTGCGTTGCGGCTGGCAGACGGCCCGGACGAGGTGCACCTGCGGTCGGTGGCCCGCGAAGAACTCGGCAAGCACACCCCATGACCGCAGCGGCGGTGGCAGCCCGCTTCGGGGCGTGCCTATGATCACGGCCTAGATCCTCGGGGAGGCAGCGTGTCGTACCTTCCGGGGGCGGTGTTCGCTGGGTACACCATCGACCGGGTGCTGGGCGCCGGCGGGATGGGCACCGTCTACCTCGCGCATCATCCGAGGCTGCCACGCAGGGACGCACTGAAGCTGTTGCGCGCCGACCTTTCCGCCGACCCCGGCTTCCGGGCCCGCTTCGAGCGGGAGGCGGACCTGGCCTCCCGACTGGATCATCGCAACATCGTGACCGTGTACGACCGCGGCTGCACCGACGAGCAACTGTGGATCGGCATGCAGTACGTCGAGGGCATCGATGCCGCCGAGGCGCTGTTCACCGACCCGGCCGGCATGACGGTCGAGCGGACCCTGCGGATCGTCCACGAAGTGGGTCTGGGCCTGGATTTCGCGCACAGGCACGGGTTGTGGCATCGGGACGTCAAGCCGGCGAACATCCTGCTCGCCGCCACCGATGATCCTGACGAGCCCGAACGGGTGCTGCTCACCGACTTCGGTGTGGCCAAGGCAGTGGACGAGGCCCGGCAGCTCACCAGCACCGGAAACATGCTGGCAACCCTGGCGTACGCCGCGCCGGAGCAGATCGAGTCGCGCGCACTGGACCACCGGGTCGACATCTATGCCCTGGGCTGCGTGCTCTACGAGTTGTTGACCGGACTCGTGCCGTTCCCGGAGGACACCGCGTACGCCACCATGGCCGCGCACCTCAACAAGCCGCCACCGCGGCCGAGCGCGGTCGTGGCGACACTCCCGGCCGGTCTGGATGACGTCGTCGCCCGCGCAATGGCCAAGGACCGCGAGGACAGGTTCTCCTCCTGCCGAGAGCTGGCCCTGGCGGCCCGCGCCACGATCCAACCACCGGCTGCGCCGGCCCGACCGGCCGCGCGGGAGGCCAGCTCGCCGAAGACCCAGGTGGAGTCGCTACGCCCGCCGCTCACCGCGGCCGCGCCGCCGAGTCATGTGCCGAGCGAGACCGGAGGCCGACCGGCGGTACCGCCGGGACCGCGTCCGCCGTACCAGATCCGGGTACGGCGCACAGGTGGCCGGGATCTCGGCGGCGCACAGGATCTCGGCCCGATCTACACCGACACGCTGTCGCTGCTGGAGACGAGCGCGCTGTCCGATCTGCTGGACAGGTCACGGTTCTTCGGCCTGCCGCCGTTCCTGCCCGCCGATCGCCCGACAACTGCCGACGTCCGGCAAGAGATCACTGTGATCAGCGCCGGGCGGAGCCATTCCGTCGGCTACGACCTGGCCGGCTCCCGGCGCCCCCCCGAACTCGACGAGTTCGTGGTCCGGCTCGAGCGGCTCGGCGGATGGCGCCGAAGCGGTCCGCCTCCGCTGCCTGCATCGCAACCTCAACCGGTCCCCGTCCACGGCCCGGGCGGCCCGGTGCCCGACCGGCGCCACACCGGAGCGCACGGCACCGGGACCTTGCCCACGCCCTGGTGGAAGCGCAAGGCTGTGCTCGCCGGGGTAGCCGCCGCCGCCGTCCTGGCTGTCATCGCCACGCTGCTCGTCGTGGGCAGCGGCCAGGACTCTCTGGCGGCACCGTCCTCGGTCGAAGCCACCCCGGCCGGGACCACGGTGGAGGTCAGCTGGACCGAGGTCGAGCAGGCCAGCCGCTACCAGGTGCTTCGCGATGGCGACGTGCTCGACACCACCCGGGAGACGGCGTACACCGACGATGAGGTCGAACCCGGCGAGCGGTACCGCTACACGGTGATCGCGCTCGGGTCGAACGGGCTCACGTCCAACGCGAGCAGCGGGCGAACGGTGACGGTGCCGCAGCCGAGGCCCCCACCCCCACCGCCGACGGGGATCAGCGTGTCGTCGGTGGCCGGCGTGGTGACGGTGACCTGGGACGAGGTGGAGGGGGCCTCGTCGTACAACCTGTTCCGCGGGACCGTGCGGCTCTACGGCGGCGAGGAGACGACGTTCGTCGACGAGAACGCGCCGCTCGGCACGCACGGGTACTCCGTGCTCGCCTCGGCCGCCGACGGGACGCTGTCCGAGCGCAGCCTGACCGCGCCGATCACGCTGTCGGACACCTGGGGCGACCTGGCCTTCATCGTGGCCGCATTTCCTGAGCTGCTCCCGGCGAACCCGCTCGAGCAGAGCTACCAGATGTCCACGTGCGGCGTGGAGAACTCGCCGGCGGACACCCACACCGACGGGGTAACCGTCTGCGACTACCCGAACGGCATCCACCTGGAGCTGTTGCACTACCCCGATGCGGAGGCGTTGCAGGCTCGAGTTGCGGAGACCACCGCCGAGTCGATCACCCCGGTGTCCTGGGGCTATGAGGGCGGCGTCGACGGGGGGACGCTCTACGAGAGCGAGGAGGGCGGCGAGACGACGTGGCGTTTCGCCACGTTCATCGCCCCGGAACGCGTGCTGTTCGGCCTGTACGTGGAGTGGCCCGGCCACACCGACGACGAGTTGTTCGAGACCTGGTGGTTCCCCGCTCCGTTCTAACTCTCGGAGCGCTCCGTCCTAAGAGGGGGCGCCGACGGCCGGCGCTTGACGGTCCGGTCCGGAGTCCGGCCACGGCGCCTTCGCCAACGCCTCTCGGGTACCCCCGGCGGTGACCGCCGATCGTGCGGTCCACCCGGTCAGCGTCATCGCTTCGGCCACGACGTCGAGGTAGGCGGCCAGGTCCACTCCGGTGTCGACCCCCAGACACTGGGTCATGTGCACGAGGTCCTCCATGGGCGCGTTGCCCAGCACGGCCGGGTCTCCAGGCGCCCATAGATCACCCCCCAGCCCACCGAAGGCGCCTTCCAGCCAGCTCGCGCCGGCCATCATGGCGGCGAGGGCGTTGGCCAGCGCCATCCCGTTCCGGGCATGCAGGTGCACGCCGATGTCGATCCCTGGATAGGCCGCACGGACGTCGGCGACCCCCGTGGCGATCTGGGCCGGATCGTCCATTCCGGCGCTGCTGGCCAGGTAGATCCCGTCGGCACCTGCCCGCGCGGCGGCGTCCACGCATCGCATCCGATCCGCTCGGCTGACCTCGCCACGGCCGGGAGCGAATTCACAGGAGGTCATGGCATGGCTGGACGGGTTGAAAAAGGTCGTCTTCGTCACCGGAGCGGCCCGCGGGCAGGGGCGCAGTCACGCGATCCGGCTGGCCGAGGAGGGCGCGGACATCATCGCGGTAGACCTTTGCGCCGACATTGAGAGCGTGCGGCCGTTCTATCAGGGGGCAACTCCGGAGGACCTGCAGGAAACCGTGCGCCAGGTCAAGGCGCTGGACCGCCGAATCGTGTCCGCGCAGGCTGACGTCCGCGACCGCGACGCGTTGCAGAGCGTTGTGGACGACGGCGTCGCGCAGCTGGGGCGTCTCGACGCCGTTGTCGCAAACGCCGGGATCTTCACCTTCGGCGATGAGACGCATCGGCTACCGGAGCAAACCTGGCAAGACATCATCGACGTCAACATGACCGGTGTCTGGCACTCGGTGTCCGCCGCGACGCAGGCCATCATCGACGGCGGCAACGGTGGCTCGGTGACCATCATCAGCTCGCTGGCCGGTTTCAAGGGCCTGCCCAATGTCGCTGCTTACACCGTCGCGAAGCACGGGATCGTCGGTCTGATGAAGGTCCTCGCAAACGAGCTCGGTCCGCACCGGATCCGCGTCAACACGATCCACCCGAACGCGATAGAGACCGACATGATTATCAATCCGGCGACGTTCAAGCTCTTCCGCCCCGACCTCGACGCCCCCACCAAGGACGACGCCGCTCCCGGATTCGCCGGCATGAACCCGATGAACGTCCCGTTCATCCCGTCGATCGCCGTGTCGAACGCTGTGCCGTTCCTGACGTCCGACGAAGCCGAATACGTGTCAGGTGCGATGCTGCCGGTTGACGCTGCGTCGGCGCAGAAATAGTCGCAGCTGGTCGGGCTATGGCTGGCTGGTCACGCCGACGGCCGGCGCTTGCAGTTCCGACAGCCGGTCGGCCAGCGCCTCGGCCGTCTGTACCCGCTCGGGAGCTGTGGCCAGGCAGCTCGCCACCACCGCGGCCTCCTCCGGGGTCAAGGCGCCGTTGATCTGCGGAAGCGTCGACTGGACGCGTCGGATCGCGAGGAGCGGCTGTCGTTCCGGCATCTCGCCGTACAGCCCGACACCGGACAGCGCGCGGTGCAGCGTCGCGCCGAGACCCCAGATGTCGCTGGCCCGCGACGGGGAATCCCCGCGCAGCAGGGCCGGATCGACGAACTCCACCGACGTCTCCGGTGCCATCCCGGTCAGCGCGGCACCGGTCGTGAACACCCGAGCGAGCCCGAGGTCGGACAGCTTCCCGCCGTCGGCGTGCAGCATCACGTTGCCCGGCTTGATGTCGCCGTGGACGAGCCCAGCCTCGTGCAGGGCGTGCACCGCCCTGGCCGCGTGCTCCACCGCCCGCACCACCTCGTGCCGCTCCAACGGTCGCGCCGGAGTCGCGAGCGAACCGAGCGGGAGGTACTCCATCGCGTACAGGAAGTTGTCCTGCAGTACGGCGTCGTACACCGTCACCAGGTACGGCGAGTCGACGGCTGCGAAGGCGCGCAACTCCCGGACCCCGCGGCGGTACGCGTCCTCGCTGCAATGCCCGGCGAACACCTTCACGGCCACGAACTCGGCGCTGAGCCCCAGCCGCGCCGGTGGCCGGGCAAGGTAGAACTTGCCGTGGTTGCCTTCGCCGAGCACCCGCACGACGCGGAAATCAGCCAGCATCTGCGGAGCCGCGGCGGGCCGACCTTCCATAACCATGAAGCTCTCCCAGTGAAAGCCGGGGGCGGCTAGCGCAAGCGTAGTATCCGCGAATCGTCGCGGTCGAGGGCCGCACCATGTGGGTCAGACGGGTCGGTATCATGGACGTAGAAGTACTCAGTCCGGCCGAGATCGCCGCGTTCGTGCTGCTCGACATCGCCGTCATCATCATCGTCGCGCGGCTGTTCGGTCGTGCGGCCCGCTTGATCCGGCAGCCGGCGGTCATCGGAGAGATCGTGGCCGGGATCGCCCTCGGGCCGAGCCTGCTCGGGGCGCTGCCCGGCGATCTGGATCTGGAACTGTTTCCCGCTCAGGTCCGGCCGTACCTGTTCATCCTCGCCCAACTCGGCCTGATCCTGTTCATGTTCATCGTCGGACTCGAGCTGGACGTCGGTCTCATCCGGGGCCGCGAGCGGGTCGCCGGCGCGATCTCGCTGTGCTCGGTGGTGCTGCCGTTCGCCCTGGGCGCCGGCCTCACCCTCATCCTGCATCCGCTGCACGACGAAGTCGCCGGCGAGTCGGTGTCCCTGCTGGCGCTCGCCTTGTTCATCGGTGTGGCGATGTCGATCACCGCCTTCCCGGTGCTGGCCCGCATCCTCGGCGACCGCGGAATGCACCGCACCCCCGCAGGGGTGCTGGCACTGGCCTGCGCCGCCTTCGACGACATCCTGGCCTGGACGCTGCTCGCCTTTGTCGTGGCGGTATCGAAGGGCGAATCGCCGTTCGACGTTGTCCGCATCGTCGGGCTGACCGGCCTTTTCGCAGCCGCGATGTTCCTCGGTGTCAAGCCCTTGCTGCGCCGGCTGACGCTCTGGTATCAGGCGGCGGGCAGGCTCAGTCCCGACGTGCTCGCCGTGGTCCTTATCGGCGTCCTGCTCTCCGGTTACGCGACCGACAAGATCGGCATCCACTCGATCTTCGGGGCGTTCATCTTCGGGGCAATCATGCCGCGTGAGGGCGCCGCGGAGCTGACCCGCGAGATCCTGGAGCGGTTGGAGCAGGTCAGCGTGCTGCTGCTGCTGCCGGTGTTCTTCGTGATCGCCGGTCTCGGCGTGGACGTCGGCGGCCTCGGCGTGAGCGGGCTGTGGCAGCTCGCGCTGATCCTCCTCGTCGCGATCGGGGGCAAATTCGCCGGTGCCTTCACCGGCGCCCGGATGCTCGGCCTGCCGCCGCGGCAGGCGTCGGTGATCGGCGTCCTGATGAACACCCGCGGGTTGACCGAGCTGGTCATCCTGCAGATCGGCCGGGATCTCGGCGTACTGGACGGTGAGCTGTTCACCATGCTCGTCCTGATGGCTCTGGTCACCACCGCCATGACCGAGCCGCTGCTGCGCCTGGTCTACCCGGAGCGGATGCTGCGCCGCGACATCGAAGCCGCCGAGCGGGCGAGTCTCGGAATCCAGGATTCCTATCAGGTGCTCACGGTCGTCGACGAGCCCGCCCAGGCGCACCGCCTGATCGACCTCGGCTGCGACCTGCTCGGCAACGAATCACCGGCCGGGCTCGTCCTGGACCGGCTGGTTCCGGCGCCGCGCGCGCAGCTGGAGCTCGGCACCGGCTTGCTTCCGGACCTCGCCGCGATGGCGTCTGCGGTGGACGACCTGAAGCAGCTCACCCCGGCGGCGGACGCACGCGGTGTGACATCCAACGTGATGTCCCGGTTCACGTCGGATCCGTGGACAGACCTCGCCTCGCAAGCGGAGATCGTGGATGCCGACGTCGTCCTGGTCAGCGCAGCCTGGGCGGACGCGCGAGCCGGTGGCCCGGCATCCGAGGCCTCCGTCGCCCGGACTGTGGTCACCGTGCGACTCGGCGCGCCCGACGACCCGGACACGCTGGAGCAGCCCGTCGTGGTGGTCGCCGACGTCAGCGCGGACGGGCGTACGGCGTTGCGGCTGGCCGCTCATGTGGCGATCCAGCGCGGTGCCGCGCTCTGGGTGGTGGACGCCGAGGGCAAGGGGCGCGGCG
>JACCXW010000465.1 GCA_013696785.1 Geodermatophilaceae bacterium
CCCCGGCGCTGCGGCGTCCAGGTCGGGGCTTGGTCCAAGCCAGGCCACCAGGACCCGGGCCAGCGTCCAGCCCAGCGCCGTACCGGCGGCCGCGGGCAGTGCCAGCTCCAGGACAGCCTTGGCGCCCAGGGCGGCCGGGCCTACCCCGCGGGAGGACAGCAGCCGCACCTCACCGGCCTGGCGGTCCGCCCATGAGCTACCCGCCGCGGCCACCAGCAGCAACGCCAACAAGGCACCGCCTAGCGCGATCGGGATGACCGGCCCACGTAGGCCGTCGGCGATCAGCTCGGTGCGCTCGACCATCACCGGCAGCAGCCCGGTGCCGCCTTCGCCGCCGGAGTCGTTGTTGATCCCGGACTCGCTGAACGCCCGCTGCCTTTGTTCGACGATCCGGCGCCCCTCCGTGAGCGTCAGATGGTCGGTGTCGATCGGGGAGATCCAGGACCGGTTCATCCCGTACGGCCCGTCCCGGTCACCGGCCAGCTCCACGACGTCGGCCGTCGTGGCCAATACCAGCGGCGGCGGAGCGGTGCCGGAGGCTTCATTTAGGAACAGGCCGGTGTAGGAGCACCAGTACGGCCGCACCATGTCCTCGGTGAACAGATCGCGGTAGACCCCCGCCACCAGAAACGAGGCGGCGCCGATCCGCGCGCTGTCTCCGGCCGTGACACCCAGACTGCCCGCGGTGGACTCCGGGATCAGCAGCCCGTCACCGGGCACCCGCGATAGGACCGATACCTGCTCGTCGGCTCCGTCGCGGAAGAACACCTTGACGGGCGTGCCGCCGGACTCCGTGACGATCGAGGAAACGCTGTCCTTGACCTCCACCACCCGGTAGGGGGCGGACAGACCCGAGCCGACGATCGCCTCCGGTGCAGTCACGCTGACATCCCGGGGAACCGTGAACCCCGCACCGAACCCGGTCTGTTGGATCACCGGGAAGGCGGCGTCCGGGCACTGCGCGGCCAGCTGCACCCGCAGCGACTCCGACGCCGACGCCGACAAGAACAGGGCCGCCGAGGCGCTGGTGCACGCCATCACTGCAGCCGCCCCCGCCACAGCCAAGAATGCCGCCGGTCTACCCCAGGACTGCAGCGGGGCGCGCCGCCAGGGCGGCAGGAACAGGATGCTGGTCCTGACGCCGCCCGGCGGGTGTCTCGGGGGCGCCGCTGTGATGCGTCCGGGCGGCTCTACCGGAGACACCCGATCAACGTACGTGACCGATGCTCAGACAGGGGTCGAACCGCATCGGCGGGAGAGAGGCCATTGCGCTGCCTTACGTGGACGCCCGCCCGCTCGGCGGCTGACTGATCAGAGCTGCACCCGCAGCGGTTCCCGCAATGCGTCCGGGTCGGTGAGCGGCAGCCGGCAGACGAAGTTGCGGCAGATGTAGGCAGCTGGCCGACCGTCGACCTCGACCCGCCCGGCAAGCAGCGGGACACCGTCGGCGTCGCCCGGTCCGACGATGACGACCGCACCGGGTGACGTCGTAAGGCGGGCCGACCGGGCCAAGGCATCGCGTTGCGGGCCGGGAGTACCGGCCACCGCGATCTCCAGCGGACCGGCCAGCATCGCCTCGCCGATGGCGGCCGCCCACCCGGCCGCCCGCGGTGCCCGGGCGAGCACTGCCGCGATCGTCGAGAGCGCCTGCTCCGCGACATCTCGGTGCCGCGTCGAGGCGGTCAGGGCGGCGTAGCTCACGAACGCGCCGATAGCCGCAGCCAGTCCCGACGGGGCAGGGCCGTCAGCGGGGTCGTACGGTCGGCGCACCAGCGCGTCGGCGTCGTCCGCGGTGTCGAAGAACCCACCGTCGTCACGACCGAACCGCGCCAGCACCGTTTCGAGCAGCTCGCCGGCCGCGTCGAGCCAGCGCCCCTCCCCCGTCACCTGGTGTAGGACCAACAGCCCTTCGGCGACGTCCGCGTAGTCCTCGAGTACGCCGGCGTGCTCGCCTGCCGCCCCGGCGCGCGATGTGCGGCGTAACCGGCCGTCCGCGAGGTGAAGTCGCAGCAGGAGGTCGGCCGCGCTGACCGCTGCGTCCACATAGGACGGTTCATCGAGCAGGTCGCCGGTCTCGGCCAGCGCGGCGATCGCGAGCCCGTTCCAGGCGGCGACGACCTTGTCGTCGCGGGCCGGTTGCGGCCGCTGCCCCCGGGCCGACAGCAACTGCAGCCGCAGCCTCGCCCATCTGTCCACATCGGACGGATCCGCAGGCAGCTGCAGCACAGATGTGCCGTGTTCGAACGTTCCCGCTGCCGTGACATCCAGCAGGGCGGCCGCCCAGGCGCCGTCCTCCGGCCCCAGTACGTCGACCAGCTGCTGCTCGGTCCACGCGTACGTGAGGCCCTCCACGCCATCGGTGTCCGCATCCAGCGCAGCAGCGAACCCCAGCTCCGGCGTACGCAGATCGCGGACGAGGAAGTCGGCGGTCTCCATCGCGATTCGGCGCGCGAACGGTGACCCTGTCTCCCGCCACAGATGCAGGTACACCCGCAGCAGGAGGGCGTTGTCGTACAGCATCTTCTCGAAGTGCGGGACGACCCACTGGCCGTCCACGGAGTAGCGGGCGAAACCACCGCCGAGCTGGTCGTACATGCCGCCGCGGGCCATCCGTTCGCAGGTGTGCTCGACCATGTCGAGGGCGTCCGCTGCTCCGGTTCGGGCGTGGTGGCGGAGCAGGAATTCGAGCACCATCGAGGGCGGGAACTTCGGCGCCCGATCGAAGCCCCCTGCGTCCGCGTCGTAGGACTGGCGCAGCGCGGTGACACCGGCATCGAGCAACTCGGCTGATACGGGCGACGCTTCGCCGTACGACCGCGAGGTATTCAGGTGCTCGACGATCCGCCGGCCGGACTCGACGACGTCGGTACGCCGCTCCCGCCAGGCCGCGCTCACCGAGTCCAGCACCATGCCGAAGGAGGGCATCCCGTGCCGCGGTGCCGGCGGGAAATACGTGCCGCAGTAGATCGGCGCGGCGTCAGGTGTCAGAAAGACCGTCATCGGCCAGCCACCGTGGCCGGTCATGGCCTGCGTCGCCTCCATGTAGACCGAATCGACGTCGGGGCGCTCCTCGCGGTCGACCTTGATGCAGACGAAGAGGTCGTTCATTGCCGCTGCCGTGGCCTCGTCCTCGAAGGACTCGTGCGCCATGACGTGACACCAGTGGCAAGCGCTGTAGCCGACCGACAGCAGCACCGGGACGTCCCGCTCGCGTGCGGCGGCGAAGGCCTCCGGTGTCCATTCCCACCAGTCGACGGGATTGTCGGCGTGCTGGAGCAGGTACGGCGAGGTCGAGGCGGCCAGTCGGTTCGGCATGCCCTGCACCCTGCCAGCCGGGCCACCGGCCCGCCTGAATGACCCCCCGCTGATGCAACCAGCTGGTCCGGCCGGACGTGTATCGCTCATCAGCGGCGTCGTGCGAGGCTACGTGCGCATCGCCGCGGGGACCCGGAATCCGGACAGCCGCCCTGTCCGTTCTAGCGACGGAGGTCGCCATGCGTCAAACCAGTCCGCTGAAAGTCCGAAGTGCTGTGCTGGCCGCTGTTCTCGGCGCCCTCGTCCTGCCTGCCGCTCCGGCACAGGCGTCCTTCCCGGGAGCGAACGGCGTGATCGCCTGGACCCATCCGGTCGGGCTCTTCAACGACTCCGAGGTCTTCATCATCAACCCCGACGGGACGGGGAAGCGGACTTTGACCGACAACGACCGGAACGACGGCTTCCCGTCCTGGTCTCCCACCGGCCAGGCGATCGCGTACGAGTCGAGCAGCGCGACCGACGTCGACGTCTACATCCTCGACGCCGACGGCGAGCGGAACCTCACGAACGACCCCGGGCACGCGAACCGCTACCCGGCCTGGTCCCCGGACGGCTCGACCATCGTGTTCTCCCGGCAGACCCCGTTCAGCCAGAACGGCGCGCTGTGGCTCATCGACGTCGACGGCACGAACATGCGACGGATCACCACTCCCGGCGTGGTGAACGAGCAGCCCTCCTGGTCCCCCGACGGCCGGTGGATCGCGTTCTCCAGTGACCGCGGCGGTGACCACGATCTCTGGGTCGTGCGTCCCGACGGCACAGGCCTCCGCCAGGTGACCGACACGCCGAGCTTCCAGGAGGGCAACCCGAACTGGTCACCGGACGGCGGCCGGCTCGCCTACGACATCTGCGAGTCCGCGACCTTCCCGTGTCCCGGCTCGCCGAACTACGAGATCGTCACGGCGAACGCCGACGGCACCGGTGTGCGCCGGCTGACGAATGTCGACGGCATCGACTTCAACCCGGCCTGGTCACCGGACGGGACCCAGATCGTCTTCCGAAGCGACCGCACCGGCTTCACCCATCTGTTCACCATGAACGCCGACGGCTCGGACCAGACGCAGCTCACGTTCCGGGACTTCACTGGCGGTGTCGACCCGGATTGGCAGCCGCTGCCGTAAGCCGACCGGCGCGGCTGTCCGGCAGCTAGCCGCGATCAGTCCGGCGGAGCGGCCGACGGGATGACGGCGCCGGCGACGAGGTCTCCGGGTACGGCGGGCAGCACCCGGTCCAGGTAGTCCTTCGCCGCCGCCGTCGTACCGATGTCCTTGCCGGCTGCCTCGGACAGGAACCAGCGGTGTTCGAGGATCTCGTGAAAGATCTCGGCGTCGTCCAGCCGCCCCCGGAGCTCGGCCGGGATCGCCGCCATCACCGTGCCGTAGCTCTCCTCGAGCCAGCGGTTGGCGGCCACCACCTCCGGCACCGGCCGGTGCGTCGTCTGCTCCAGGTACCCGCGGAAGCTCGCGATGTCGCTGAGCAACCGGCGGGCCTGGTTCTCCTGGACATCCAGGCCGGTACGGGCGAACAACAACCGGCGGTGGTGGCCGGGCTCGGCGACCCGGGTGGTCAGCCGCAGCCGGCTGCCCGCGCCGGCGTCGACCAGCTCGATCTCGTCGACGTCGAAGCCGAGCTCGTTCAGCCGGCGTACCCGCTCGCCGATGCGGTAGCGCTGCTCGTCAGGCAGCAGCACCTCCTCGCTGGTGAGCTCCCCCCACAGCGCGTCGTACCGGCGGGCCAGTTCGTCGATGATCTCGATCGCGTCCAGGTCGGCGCTGATGAAGCCGCCGGCTTGCAGGTCGAGCAGCTCGCCGCCGACCCGTTCCTGGGCCATCGCCACGTCGTACTGACGTTGTCCGTCGGAAAGTGACGGGTGCAGCTCAGCCGTCTCGGCATCGACCAGGTAGGCCGCCAGCGCCCCGGCGTCAAGGCGGAACAGGGTGTTGGACAGTGAGCAATCCCCCCAGAAGAAGCCGGCCAGATGCAGCCGGACGAGGAGTTCGACCTGGGCGTCGAGCAGCCGGTCGGTCAGGTGCTGTCCGCGAGGATTGGCGAACAGCGCCCGGTAGGAGG
>JACCXW010000008.1 GCA_013696785.1 Geodermatophilaceae bacterium
CGCGACTCGTAAATCGAGCAGCACCGCAACTCCAGGGCTGCACACGGCTGGAGGAAGCGTGGGCTCTTAGCGACTTCGAAAACGGCACCCACCTCACGCAGCGGGCTTAGGTCGTCTTCGGGCTCCACTGGGACAAACGAAAAGAGCGTGCCGTCGCAACACATGCCGCACTCGATGCAGATGTTGCTCATCCTTGCCCTTTCTCAGGCGGTCGTGCCTGTGACGCTAGTTGACGGAATCCTCGCTGGGCAGCTGGTCGGCCTGGTGCTCGTCGGCGTACGCGGCCACCTTGTCCTGCGAGATCGCCTCCCAGAGGTCGGCACATTGCGCCTTGTCGAGCAGCACGACGTCGCCCTCACCGCTGATCGACTGGTTCCAGTTCGTCGCTATCGGAGCGCTCAAGAACGTGACATCGTTCGTCCGCAGCCCTCGAAGCGAGAACGCGAGCCCGCGCAGGTCGCCACTCGACCACTGATCGTCGACGGTGAGGTTGCGTGTCACCGCGTCGAGGACGGACCCCAGCTTCAGCGGGTTGCCCAACGTGCCCTTCTCCAGCAGGTCGGTCATGATCGAGCGGATGAAGTTCTGCTGCCGGCGGATCCGGTCGAAGTCGCCGCCAGCCAGGCCGTACCGGGTCCGGACGTAGCGCAACGCCTCTTTGCCGTACATCTGCTGGTAGCCCTTGGTCCAGGTGACGTCAGAGCCCTTGTGGACGGTCTCGGGGATGTAGATCAGCACTCCCCCCAGGGCATCGGTCAAGTCCTTGAAGCCGTCCCAGTCGATGACGGCGAGGTGGTCCATCCGGATACCGGTGAGATGTTCGATGGTGGAGACATAAGCCGCGGGTCCGTACAGCGAGAACGCGGCGTTGATCTTGTGTTTACCAGCAGGTTTCCCTTTGTCGTCATAGATGGTGGTGTAGGAGTCGCGCGGGATCGACACGACGTACGCACTGCGGCGGTCACCGCTGATGTGGAGGATCATGATCGTGTCGCTGCGGTGCTGACCCGGCTCCCAGCTCGCGCTCTCGACCGACTCGGCGATGCTGGGGCCGTTGCCGTTGTCCATGCCCGCCATCAAGACGTTGAGTGCTTGGCCTGGCACTTTGTCCGGACGTTCGCCCTCCGGCAGCGTGCCGGCGACGTCGACGTGGTCGATCTGTCCGAGCTTGCTCTCCACAAACAGGACGCCGCCCAAGGCGATCAGGGCGAGCAGCGTAACGAGCCCGAGGAGTGCCGTCACAGCCTTGTGGCGACGAATGAAGGAAGCTTGCGCCCTTCTTGAGGAGCTGCGGGAACGCGTGGCGGTCGGCGGGGCGTCGTCGGGGTGCTCGTCCTGGCCCGCCATGTGGTCCTTTCACTGGCAATCATCGCCGGATGTATCCGTCGCATTCTACGTGAGACTGCGCGCATCAGCGTCAATCGAGGGTCGGCCGCTCTTCAGCGCATGACGCCGCCAGCCCGGCCCGGCGGGCGCCGAACCGGCTCGCGCGCGGGCACAATGGGCGGGTGACCCATCTCTACCGCGACGAGGCTGTCGTGCTGCGCACCCAGAAACTGGGGGAGGCCGACCGCATCATCACACTGCTGACGCGCGAGACCGGTCGGGTGCGGGCAGTCGGCAAGGGAGTCCGCCGCACGAAGTCGAAGTTCGGCTCGCGGCTCGAGCCCTTCATGCAGGTCGACGTGCAGCTGGCGCACGGCCGCACGCTCGACATCGTCACCCAGGTCGAGACGATCGCGCCGCTCGGGCATGCGATCAGCAACGACTACCGGCGCTACACGGCCGGGACGGCGATGCTGGAGACGGCCGAGCGGCTGGTGGCCGAGGAGCGCGAGCCGGCGGTCCAGCAGTACCTGCTGCTGGTGGGTGGCCTGCGAGCGCTGGCAGCGGCCGACCTCGATCCCACCCTGGTGCTCGACTCGTTCCTGCTGCGCTCGTTGGATATCGCGGGTTACGCACCGACGTTCGAGGTCTGTGCACGCTGCGGCACCGACGGCCCGCACCGCAGTTTCAGCGCCGGCGCCGGCGGGATGCTGTGCGGCGCGTGCCGGCTGCCCGGCTCGGCGTCACCGTCGGCTGACACGGTGGTATTGCTGGCCGCGTTGCTAGCGGGGGACTGGGTGGCGGCGAACGCCGTCGACGCGCGGTTCCGCAGACCGGCCAGCGGCATCGTGGCGGCGTACCTGCAGTGGCACCTCGAGCGCAGCCTACGGTCCCTCGTCCACGTCGAGCGCTGAAACCGCGGCAGGGTAGCCCCCGCCGACGCGAGCGTCGGGTCGGGTTCGCAGGTCACTTTGCTGACACAGTGGACGCGTGACGGACGACCACTGGGCAACACCGCCGCAGCTGCCGCCCGAGCTCGTCCCGCGTCATGTCGCGGTCATCATGGACGGCAACGGCCGCTGGGCGCGCGCCCGTGGGCTGCCCAGGACAGCCGGGCACGAGCAGGGCGAGGCGGCGCTTTTCGACCTTGTCGAGGGAGCGATCCAGGCCGGCGTTCGGTACGTGTCGGCGTACGCCTTCTCGACCGAGAACTGGCGTCGCTCGCCCGAGGAGGTCCGCTTCCTGATGGGCTTCAAC
>JACCXW010000017.1 GCA_013696785.1 Geodermatophilaceae bacterium
CCCCGGCCGCGTACCTGCTCTCGGTATCCCTCGACGAACGCCTCGAGAATGTCGCGTTCGCCGGACGTCGACACAGCGACCATGGGATTGGGATGGGGCTGCGGATCGGTCATGATCCCGACGCTAACGACCCGGGCGAACGCATTTCAGAACGTCTGTGGCCGGCCGTCGTCGATCACGACGATCTCCGTGCCCACCGGGGCGAGGCTCGTGTACCGGCTGTACTCCATCTCCGGTCGGGCCAGCGTCCTCTCGTGAATCGGTACGGCGACCCGCGGCGACACCGCGCGCAGGAAGTCGATGACCTCACCCGACTTCACCCACGGTGCGCCGGCGGGCAACGCCAGGACGTCGACGGCCCGGTCCGGGACGGTCAGCGCGTCACCGGGGTGAAAGAGCTGTTCGGCCACGACGTATCCGACATTCGGCACGAGCGGGATATCGGGGTGGATCTGCGCATGCGTTCGCCCGACGCCGTCGACCGTGACGCCGTTCACGTCGTAGGAATGGCTGTGCTCGGCCACGGTCGCGTCGATCCCGCGTTCGCGCAGAATCGTGGCGCTGTCGGGATCGGCCAATACGAGCGCGCGCGGGTTGGCCGCCAGCAGCGTCCGCAGCCGGTCTACGTCAAGGTGGTCGGCGTGCTGATGCGTGATCAGGACACCGGACAGATCGGTCAGGTCCTCGAAACCATCGCTCCACACGCCGGGATCGATCAGCACTCGGTTGCCCGACTCCGCTGTGACCAGGAGGCAGGCGTGGCCGAGTTTCTGCACGAGCATGGCTACTCGCCTCCACGCGAGGGCTGGCCGATCGCGATCATCCGCTCGACGGCAGCGCGGGCACGCCCCGCGATCTCCGGCGGTACGTCGATCTCCCCGTCGCCGGTCTGCAAGGTGCGCAGCAGCTTGGCGGGCGTGATCATCTTCATGTACCGGCACGCCGCCCGAGCGTTCATGGCGACGAAGTCCGTCCCTGCGGTGTTCAGTCCCCGGAGCTGGTGCAGGATGCCGGTCTCGGTGGCGACGAGCACGGTCTTCGCCCGCGTCGCCGCGGCCGCCTCCACCATCCCGCCGGTGGACAGCACTCGGGTCCGGTCGGCGGGCAGGTCGCCGCGGGAGACCAGATCGAGGACGGACGTCGTACAGCCGCATTCAGGGTGCACCAGGATCTCCGCGTCGGGATGTGCGGCGATCTGGGCGCGTACGTCGGCCGGGCTGATCCCTGCGTGCACATGGCACTCCCCCGCCCAGATGTGCATGTTGGTCCGCCCGGTGACCCGTCGCACGTGTGCGCCGAGGAACTGGTCGGGGCAGAAAAGGATCTCCTGCTCCTCAGGGATGGAGCGGATCACATCGGCGGCATTGGACGACGTGCAGCAGATGTCGGTCTCGGCTTTCACCGCCGCCGTGGTGTTCACGTACGAGACGACGACCGCGCCCGGGTGCTCCGCCTTCCATTCCCGTAACTGGTCTGCGGTGATGCTGTCGGCCAGCGAGCAGCCGGCATCGTGGTCCGGCAGCAGGACCCGCTTGTCCGGCGAAAGAATCTTGGCTGTCTCGGCCATGAAGTGCACCCCACAGAAGACGATCTCCCGTTGGGTCGTCTCGGCCGCGATCCGGGACAGGAAGAGCGAGTCCCCGGTGTGGTGGGCGACGTCCTGGATCTCCGGAACCTGGTAGTTGTGCGCCAAGATGACGGCGTCGCGCGCGGCGGCCAACTCACGCACCTCCGCCGCCCATGTTTCGTAGGCGGACAGGGTCATCGTCCGGTCATCGGCGTACGCCGTCGTACTCATGCCTGCGACCCTAATCGCAGATGGCTCGTGTCGTTGACGAGCCGAACCGACGATGCTCCGTCCTCATGCCAGTCCACAGTGGACAGACTCGCCAGGTCGAGGTGGATACGGAAGAGCACGCCTATCGGTACGTCCAGGGCCGCCGCCAGAATCAGCTTGATCGGGGTGACGTGGCTGACGACGAGGACTGTGCCGACCCGGTACGAGGACAGGATCCGGGTCCGGGCTCGGCGGACCCGGCGGGACACTGCGGCGAAGCTCTCACCACACGGTGCGGCGACGTTGGTCGAGGATGTCCACGCCGCTAACTCGGCCGGGTATTGCTCGGCAGCTTCGGTGAAGGACAGCCCCTCCCATACGCCGAAGTCGGTCTCGACAAGATCCTCGTCGGTGTCGACCGTCAGCCCGAGGATCCCGGCGACGATGTCCGCCGTCTGCCGGGTACGGCGCAACGGTGAGGCCACGACGCCGGCGATCTCGACCCCGCGCAGCCGCTGGCCCGCGGCGCGGGCCTGCCGTTCCCCCTCTGCGGTGAGCTCCAGGTCATTACGGCCACTGAACCTGCGGTCGATCGAGTGCTCGGTCTGGCCGTGCCGCAGCAGCAACGTCGTCGTACCGACGCCGACGGGTGACCACGATGTCCGGTTCTGGCTGCCCGCCGGGGGTTTGTCAGTGGAGTCGCGCGGCTGCTGACGCGAATCCCCTGACGACGTGCCGGCGCGGCCCACCTGGGCCCGGTCCATGGCTTCGTTGGCGAGCCGGTCGGCGTGCTGGTTGATCTCCCGCGGGATCCAGCTGAAGGTCGTCGGGGGCAGCTCACGCAGCAGTCGCTGGGCCTGCAGCGCGAGCGGTCGCATGTCGGGGTGCTTGATCTTCCAGCGGCCGGACATCTGCTCGACGACCAGCTTGGAGTCCATCCGGACAAGGATCTCCGCGGCCGGGAACCGCGTCGCGGCGGACAGGCCGGCGATCAGCCCGCGGTACTCGGCCACGTTGTTCGTAGCCCTACCGATGGCCTCCGCCTCCTCGGCCAGCACCTCTCCGGTGTCGGCATCGCGCACCACGGCGCCGTACCCGGCTGGTCCGGGGTTTCCCCGCGATCCCCCGTCCGCCTCGACGACAAGCCGGCGAGACGATCCATCCCGGGTCTCGGCGGCACGTCCAGATGCGGTCACAGACCGGATTCCGGGGTGCGCACGAGGATCCGGCCGCACTCCTCACAGCGCAGGACCTCATCCGGCGGCGCATTGCGAGCTCGGTTGAGGTCGGTGCTCGCCAGTTCCATCCGGCAGCCCTCGCAGCGGCGTTGCCGCAGGGCGGCCGCCCCCGTCCCACCGGACCCAGCGCGGAGCCGCTCGTACAACGCGAGCAGGTCGGCCGGCAGTGCCGCGGTCAACCCGTCGCGTTCGGCCTCACGATCACTGAGCTCGGCGTCGATCTCGGCGAACGCAGAGTCTCGCCGGGCAGTCGCGTCGTCACGATCGGCAGTGACGCGCTGAACCGACTCGTTGACCGCCGCGAGCGCGGCGTCGAGGGCCTCGCGGCGCTCCATCAGTTCGAGCACCTGGTCCTCGAGGTCACCCTGCCGTCGGGCCAGGCTCTGGACTTCGTGCTGCAGGCGCTCAAGTTCCTTGGGGCTGCCGACCGAGCCGGACTCCAGCCGCTGCTGGTCGCGTTCGCTGCGGGAGCGGACCTGGTCCACGTCCAGTTCGAGCCGCCGCTGCTCGCGGCTGAGGTCCCCGATCTCGGTCTGCGCCCGGACGACGTCGCCGGACAGCGTCGCCAACCGGGCCGCCGACTCGGCAATGATCGCGAGCTCGGGAAGGGTACGCCGGCGGTACGTGCGCTGCGCCATGACCGTGTCCACGGCCTGCAAATCGAGCAGCCGCAACTGGTCTTCCGGATCGGCCTTCACGACCGCCCACCCTAGTGCCGCGCTCGGCGCCCCGCCGTCAGTCCCAGGCGGCCAAGCGCTCCGCCGTCAGTCCCAGACCTCGACCATGACGTCGAGCGCACGGTACGTCGCGAGGGCGCGGCGATCTCGCGTCGCCAAGACAAGTCCATGCTCGGCCGCGGTGGCAGCCACGACGGCGTCGTACACTGCCCCGCCGGAGATACCGAGATCCGGCAGTCTCTCCAACAACCGGGCGGCTGCGCGGCCGCCGAGAAATCGGGTGGCCGGGAAGTTCTCGTCGATCAGGCGCCGTGCCGCTGCCGGCGTCCGTCGAAGCGGCGCCGGCAGCCGGGTCAGCACTGAGAACGTCTCGAAGGCGGCATGTCCTGCCAGCCCGAGCGCACGACCGCCGATGACCGCGGTGACCGACTCATGGGCGGCATGATCGGCAACGATGAGGGCGATGGCCACGCTCGTGTCGACGAGCAGCGCTGGCGGGTTAGCGCTGGTCGGCATCACGCAGGGCACGGACCACGTCGTCGTCGACAGCGGTCCCAGACCGCGGGATCACGAGCAGGCCATCGCTCACGGACAACTCGTCGCCGGCGACCGGGGTGATCTTGATCGAACTGCCGTCGACGCTCAGATCCACATCACCAGTGACCAGACCGATCGCCGCTCGCAGCTCCTTGGGGATGACGACGCGTCCTGCCTTGTCAATGGTCGTCCGCATACCACCATCCTACCAACGCAATGGCAGGACGCCCGGGTTCAGCTGAGGACGTCCGGCAGGTCCTTGACCCGTGGGTCGCCCTGGTCGGCGAAGTAATCCTCCAGGCCGGTTTCGTCGGTGCCCTCCGGGATCTTCATCGCCCGGAGCACGTAGGTACCGATGACGACGACGAGCAGGTTCGCAGCGATCGCCAGGATGCCGGCGTAAATGGTGTACGTCGTGTCCAAGCCGAGGCTCGACAGCTTGAACGCCGAGCCGGCAAAGTGCGCCCGGATGACCTCGCCGGTAGCCGGGTCGATCCGGCTGACGGTGTAGAGCGTCCACACCCCCACCGACATCCCGGCGATCCAGCCGGCGATGAGCGCGCCACGGTGGAACCACCGCGTGTAAAGACCGATCGCCACGGCGGGCAGCGTCTGCAGGATGATGACGCCGCCGATGAGCTGCAGGTCGATGGAGAACTGCGGATCGATGAAGATGATCGCCGCCACCGCCCCCAGCTTGACGACTAGGGAGGCGATCTTCGCCACCTGCGCCTCCTGCGCATGGGTGGCGTCCTTGTGGAAGTACTCCTTGTAGATGTTGCGGGTGAACAGGTTCGCCGCGGCGATCGACATGATGGCGGCCGGCACGAGCGCACCGATGCCGATGGCGGCGTACGCGATGCCGTTGAACCAGTCGTAGAACATCTGGTCGAAGAGCACGGGCACGACGGTGTTGTTGTTCGTGCCGATCGGTTGGACGCCCGCCGCGATCGCCATGAAACCGAGCAGTGCGATCAAACCGAGCACCAGGCTGTACGCCGGGAGTGCCGACATGTTGCGCTTGATGACGTTGCGGTCTCTCGAGGCCAGGACCCCGGTAATCGAGTGCGGATACAGGAAGAGCGCCAATGCCGAGCCGAACGCGAGCGAGGCGTACTGCAGCTGCCCGGTCGAGGGCAGCAGCACACCGGGACCGTCGTTCGCACCGAACTTCTCCTCGGCCGCGCCGAAGATGACGTCCCACCCGCCGAGCTTCACCGGGATCACGATGACCGCGACGATGATGACGAGATAGATGAGGGCGTCCTTCACGAACGCGATCAGGGCCGGCGCGCGCAGGCCGGAACTATAGGTGTACAGCGCCAGGATGATGAACGCGACGATGATCGGCAGGTGGCCCTCGACGCCCATCGCAAGCAGCACCGCTTCGATGCCGATGAGCTGCAGCGCGATGTAGGGCATGGTCGCGACGATCCCGG
>JACCXW010000038.1 GCA_013696785.1 Geodermatophilaceae bacterium
CCAACGGTCACAGTGGGCAGGCTCGGACATGAACCGCGACGAACAGGAACCTGATTGCGACCTGAGCTGGATGTCTACGACCACTTCTGGTCAGCCAACATGGGACTTCTGCTGGTCGCGTACCTGCAACGTCCGGACCTGATGAGCCGGGGCATCGTCCCGTTGACCAGCCGGCAGCGCCAGCTGCTGTCCCTGGTCGCCGGTGGCTACTCCAGCACCCAGGCGGCGCGCACCCTCGGGATCAGCGCGCAGACCGGGCCCTCCCACAACGTCGGATCCCGATTTCACGACGATCATGACTCTTTGGTCGGCTCGAATACGGCGATTCCGGGCACAACGGACCACGGAACTTCATGATCGCCGGGGAGAGGGGGCCGGGTCGGAGGAGGGGCGGGGGTCGGACGAGGGGCGGGAGTCGGCGACTGCGAACTCGGGTACGGCGTCGAAGGCGGCCCGGCGGCCGGCCCGGCGCAGCGCCCGCAGCATCGGCCTCGCGGCCAGCGCGACGAGCAGCGCAGTTGTGATCGCGCGGCCGAGGTCCCAGCCCAGCGAAGTGGCGAAGTCGTAGGCGAAGAAGCGGATGAGGTTGTCGATGGCCGGCTCGCCCGGCACGAACGAGATCGACGTGTTCGGTCCCAACGTGAACGGCCAGAACGTCAGGTTCATCACCAGCCCGTAGAAGAAGGCGGCCACCGCGCCGTACGCCGCCAGCAGCGCCACCTCCCGACGGCCGTCTGCTCGCGGCAGCAACCCGGCCCCCATCGCCACCCAGGCCGCGGCGAACATCTGGAACGGCAGCCACGGGCCGACCCCGCCGGTGAGCAGCGCCGAGGAGAACAGCGACGTACAGCCGAGCACGAAACCGAATCCCGGCCCGAACGCCCGGCCGCCCAGGATGATCACGAAGAACAGCGGCTCGATGCCCGCCGTCCCGGCACCGAGCGGTCGTACCGCCGCGGCGACGGCGGACAGCACGCCGAGCATGGCGACCGCTTTGGCGTCCATGGTCCCCTCGGCCAGCAGGGTCAGCACGGTCACGATGACGAGCGCGAGCAGCCCACCGAAGACGAGCCATTCGTCGAGACCCCCGGTGAGTCCGGAGCGGTCGCTGACCAGGAATGGCCAGCCGAACGCAGCCACGCCGAAGGCCGAGGCGATGCCGACCGCCAGCACGCCCTTCGGGCCGACGGCGACCGGCCGGGTCGGGCGGCGAGAAGGTGTGCTCACGCTGCCGGCACCCCCAGCGCCCGCGCCACCTCGGCGACGGTCAGCCACCGGTCTGGCGCGAGAACCTTGGCCACCTGCGGGGCGTACGTGGGTGAGGACAGCACGACGTCCGCGGTCGGGCCGTCGGTGATGATCTCTCCGCCGGCGAGCACCAGAACGCGGTCGGCGGCCGTCGCGACGAACTCCACGTCGTGCGTGGCGAGCAGGACGGCGACCCCGTCCGCAGCCAGCCGCCGCAGCGCCGTACCGAGCCGGTCCTTGGCCAGGTAGTCGAGGCCACGGGTGGGTTCGTCGAGCAGCAACACTGACGGCCGGGCCGCGAGCTGGATGGCGAGCACCAAGCAGAGCCGTTGGCCCTCTGACAGGTCGCGCGGATCGCTGTCGCCGTCCACGCCAGGACACAGCTCGTCCAACAACGTGGCCGCGCTGCCAGCCGGCCGGTGGGACTCCCGGTCGGCCTGCGCGCACTCCTCGCCCACGGTGTCTAGGTACAACAGGTCCGTGGGCTCCTGCGGCACGAGGGCCACCTTCGTACGCCGTTGAGCCGGGTCCAGCCGCGCGGTCTGTTCGCCGTCCACGATAACCGTCCCGCGGGCCTGCTTCAGGGTGCCCTGAAGGCTCCACAGCAGCGTGGTCTTGCCCGCCCCGTTGCGACCCATCACGGCCACCACCTGCCCACGGTGCAGCGACAGGTCGAGGTCCTCGAGCACCGGCGGCGACCCGCGATAGCCGGCCGTCAAGCTCTGTGCCCGCAGCACGACGTCAGGTGACCGCAGGCGCTCGGGCGACAGGTGCGAAGGCAGCCGACCGCGCAGGCCGGCGGCGAGCCGACGGGCATCCCGGACGGACACCGGCAGCGGATCCCAACCGGCGAGCCGACCGAGGTGGACCACGGGAGGGGCGATCGAGGACGTAGCGAGTACCGTTCCAGCCGAACCGAAGCGCGGTGGCTGCCCCGGTCCGTCGAGGCTGATCACGGAGTCGGCGTACTGCACCACCCGCTCGAGTCGGTGCTCGCTCAGCAAGACCGTGATGCCGAGGTCGTGCACGAGCCGGTGCAGGGCGGCGAGCACGTCCTCCGCGGCTCCTGGGTCCAGCGCGCTTGTCGGCTCGTCCAGCACGAGCACTCTCGGATGGGCGGTCATCGCCGCGCCGATCGCCACCCGCTGCTGCTGCCCCGCGGACAGCTGGGACAGCTGCCGATCGCGCAGATCGGCCAGCCCGAGCAGGTCGAGGGTCTCCTCGACCCGCCGCCGCATCACCGGCCGATCCAGCCCGAGCGACTCCATCGTGAACGCGAGTTCATCCTCCACGCTGTCGGTGACGAACCCGTCGATGGGGCTCTGTCCGACGACTCCGACGACATCGGCGAGTTCGCGCGGCCGGTGCTCACGGGTGTCCCGGCCGTCGATGGTCACTCGACCGCTGAGCCGCCCGCCGGTGAAATGCGGTACGTGACCGCTGGCAGCGCCGAGCAGGGTCGACTTGCCCGAGCCGGTCCGGCCGACTACCAGGCACAGCTCGCCGTCGGGCACCTCCAGGCTGGCACCGGCCAATGCGTCGGTGTCAGCGTCGGTGTACCGGACCGAGACGTTCTCGAAGCGGATCACGACCGGTGCGCCCCGACGGCGACCGTACGTTCGGCTGCCGTGCCGCTCACCGCTACGGACGCTGCGGGTACGGCGGGTGCAGCCGGCTTGGGGGCGGCCCAGGCGGGTGTGAGCGCGACGAGCAGGCCCACGACGGGTAGCACCGCCAGTTGCGGCAGGACCACCGGGTACGTCGACGGGAACGCCACCGCGAGCTCGTTGAATGACGTGAGGACGAGACAGGTCGCCGCGGCGAGCCCGCTGGCCCCCACGACGGCCGAACGCGGGTCCACCCGCTCGGCGTGGTATCGGCTGCGGGTCGCCCCGCGTGAGCCGAGCGCCAAGCCGGCGACGCAGGCCAGCACGCCGACGGCCAGGCTGGGCAGTCCGACCGATCCGGGCACCGAGGTGTCCAGGACGCCGTAGGCGCCCAGCGACATTCCGAGCAGCCCGACCAGCAGCAGACCCGCGGTGAGCCGCCGCGTGCCGGTGGACGCCTGGCCGGACCGGCCGTAGCCGCGGGCATCCATGGCCGCTGCCAGCGCCACGGCCCGGTCCAACGCCATTGCCAGGATCGGCATGGCGATCGAGCGGACCGACCGCAGTCCACGCTCGCCGGTTCCACGCAGTTTCCGCGCCCGACGGACCCGCAGGGCCGCCTCGACGAGCTGCGGCGCCAGGCTGATCGCAACCACGACGATCAGCCCGAGTTCGTAGAGGGCGCC
>JACCXW010000043.1 GCA_013696785.1 Geodermatophilaceae bacterium
CGATCACCGTCGGGTCCAGCACGTTCCCTGAGACGGTGTTGATGGCGAACATCTACTCGCTGACCCTCGAGGCGGCCGGCTTCGACACCTCGATCCAGTCCGTCGGCAACCGCGAGCTGTACCTGCCCGCGTTGCAGAGCGGCGAGGAGATCCAGGTCTTCCCCGAGTACGTCGGAACGCTGACGGAGTTCCTGAACGCGCAGGCCAACGGTCCTGAGCCGGAGCCGCTGGCAAGCGGTGACCTCGAGGCGACCGTGACCGAGCTGACAACCCTGGGCGAGTCGGTCGGGCTGGTCTTCGGCGAGCCGTCTGAGGCAGCCGACCAGAACGCCTTCGCCGTGACCCAGGCATTCGCCGACGAATACGGCGTCGCCACGTTGTCCGAGCTGGCCGAGACCTGCACGAGCGGCCTGGTCCTCGGCGGCCCGCCGGAGTGCCCGGAGCGGCCGTTCTGCCAGGCCGGCCTGGAGGACACCTACGGACTGGTGTTCGACTCGTTCACGTCCCTGGACGCGGGCGGCCCGCTGACCAAGACCGCGATCACGACCGGTCAGGTCAGCATCGGGCTGGTCTTCTCCTCCGACGGCAGCCTCGCGTAACGCTCAGCTTCGCCGGGTCAGTACCAGCCGCCGGGAGGCAGCTGCTCCCCGACTGCCACCGTCGCTGTCAGCCGGTTTCCGTCCGGCGCGAGCGGGCAAGTCCACTCCGGGTTGTACGCGCACGACGGGTGGTAGGAGAAGTTCAGGTCGACCACCAGCTGCGCGTCGGCACTCCCGAGATCGGCGCCCTTGACGGTGTCCAGCACGTACCGTCCGCCGCCGTAGGACCGCGCCGATCCCTGGGGGGCGCCGGACGACCCATCCCGAAGCGGGACGAAGATCCCGCCGCCGTAGGAGTCCAGCCACCACACGTCGAGCCCGCCCAGCTGCCCGAGCGCGACCCGGCCGATCCGGACGAAGGGGACGATGCCGTCGCCCGCGGTCGGCACCTCGATCCGGATCCGCTCGACGTCGCTGTCCAGCTCGGTGACGAACCGCAGGGCCGGGTCGTACGCCGGGAAGGTCAGGCCAGTGAAAGCGGCCCGGGCGCTCGGATCGAGCGGAGAGTCGGGGTGCTCGGCGAAGAGCCGGTCCCGTCCGGCCCGCCACGACTCCCAGCCGGCAGCGGGATCAGCGGCCGCACGCACGTCGGCGTACAACCGGGCGACCTCGCGCCGCCAGCCGAGCAGGCTCAGGCTCATGCCGACGCTTCCGGGACGACGCGGAGCGCCTTTGTGTTTGCGGTCATCCGGCAACCCTCCCCTAGGGTCGGCTGCCATGAGCAGGGGGATCCTCGTCACCGGTGCTTCGCGGGGGATCGGGGCAGCCATCGCGAAGGCGTTCGCCGACGACGGCGATCGCGTTGCCGTGCACCATCGAACGGCGACGGACACGGCCGCGTCGGTCCTGGACTCGTTGCCGGGCAGCGGCCACTTGTTGGTGCGGGCTGACATCGCCGATCCGGCCGCGGTCGCGGCGATGGTCGAGGAGGCGGTCGACGGGCTTGGCCGGATCGACGTGCTGGTCAACAACGCTGCCTTGTTCGTGGACGAGCCGGTCGCCGGCAGCCGGCGGCTGGGTCACCCCGTCGCCGAGACGTCGTACGAGGACTGGGTGGCGGTGTGGCGACGTACCGTCGAGGTGAATCTGCTGGGGACGGCGAACGTCACGTGGTGCGTGGCGCGGCACATGCTGTCCGTCGACCCGCCCGTGGGACTGCCGCAGGGGCGGATCGTCAACATCGGTTCTCGTGGCGCGTTTCGCGGCGAGCCGCAAGTTCCGGCGTACGGCGCCAGCAAGGCAGGTGTGCACGCGATGAGCCAGTCGATGGCCCTCGCGCTAGGGACGTACGGCATCGCGGTCACGTCCGTGGCTCCGGGATTTGTGGCGACCGACATGGCTGACCAGGTGTTGTCCGGCCCCGAAGGTGACCAGGTACGCGCGCAGAGTCCGTTCGACCGCGTCGCCCGACCGGACGAGGTCGCCGCCGCCGTGCTCTACCTCGCCTCGCCCGGGGCCGAGTGGGCCTCCGGTGCGGTGCTGGATCTGAACGGCGCGTCGTACCTGCGCTGAGGCCCGCGCGCGTCAAGGAGCTCCCGTCGGCTCGCCGATGGCGATCTGGCGAGGCCGTACCCTCACGGTCATGGCCAGGCATGGGGCGGCGCGGGTAATCCGCTCGGTCGCGTTGCTTCTCGGGCTAGGCCTGGCCATTGCCGCAACCGCCGCGCTGGTGCTCACCAAGGACCTCGAGCTGTTGCGGTTGGCGGTGATCGCAGCGCTGTGGGCCTTCCTCATCGCTGCCTTCGTCGTCGCCGGCCAGCGGCGATCGGATGCAACCCCCGCCGCGGTGGCGGAACCAGGTTCCGACATCGTGCTTCGACGCACACATGAGCTGGAACTGGCCAGCGAGGTGGCCAAGCGCCGCGAGTTCGAACTCGTGACGGAAGTGCGGATTCGCCGGGAGATCGAAGCGGCGTTGCGCGAGGACGTGGCCGCCCTGCGCAGCGATCTGGTCCGGTTGCGGCACGACATCCTGGAACGCTGGGACGGCGAATTGCGCGTCGAGCGGGTGGCGGTGCACTCGGAATCGACGAGAGTCAGCGGATTCGGGGCGACATTCCACGCGCTGCAGGACGAGGCCCGCCGGCTGGGCGCCGAGGGCCGCCCGCTGTTCGAGGTGGAGACCGCGAAACCGCTCGACGAGCTGGACAACGCCAGCACCATCGAGTTCAGCGTGGTCCCGCCGGCAGACGCCGACCCGGTTCGAGTCCCCGTCCCTGACACCGACCCGGCCTTGCCGCGGCAGTCCCCCGAAGGCCGTCGGCATCGAGCCCGCCATGCCGAGGAGCAGGAACTCTCCGTCGACGCGTCCACGCTGATGCGGCGGCTCAAGGCGGAGGAGCCCGCGCACCTCGATCCGCGCCCCCGGCGCCGTCGCTACCGCGACGACGACGAAACGAACGACGTGCTCGCTCGCGTCCTCCGCAGGTAGCCCGAACCCTCTGAGCTACTACCTGTCGATGTCACCGACGATGAAGAACATCGAGCCCAGAATCGCGACAAGATCGGCGAGGCGTGCTCCGGGCAGCACGTCGCCCAGCGCCTGGACATTGTTGTACGACGCTGACCGCAGCTTCAGCCGCCAGGGTGTCTTCTCCCCGCGGGAGACGAGGTAGTAGCCGTTGATGCCCAGCGGACTTTCCGTCCAGGCGTAGATGTGCCCTTCCGGTGCCTTAACAGTCTTGGGCAGGCGCACGTTCACGGGACCGCTCACCGTCGCCAGCCGGTCGAGGCAGGCATCGGCGAGGTCGAGGGACACATAGACCTGGTCGAGCAGGCATTCGAAGCGCGCATGGCAGTCCCCGACCGTGCGCGTCACCACCCGCAGCACACCGCCCAGCTCCCCGTAAGCGAGGTAGGGCTCGTCCCGCCGTAGGTCCAGGTCGAGCCCGCTCGCCCTGGCCACGGGGCCACTGACGCCGTATTGCACGGCGCTTTCCCGGCCGAGGACGCCGACGCCGGTGGTGCGGGCCACGAAGGTTTCGTCGGTGCGGATCAGCAGGTCCAGGTCCGGCATCCGCCGGCGGACGTCTGACACGGCCTGCCGGACCCGGCCGGTCCAGCCCGCGGGAACCTCGTCCTTGATGCCGCCGACGCGATTGAACATGAAGTGCATCCGGCCGCCGGAGGCCTCCTCCATCACCGCCTGGATCGTTTCCCGCTCGCGGAAGGCGTACGCCGGGGACCCGTTGCCGAGTTCCAGTGGGTAGCTGCCGAGGAACATCAGGTGGCTCAGGATGCGGTTGAGTTCGGCGAGCAACGTGCGCAGCCAGGTCGCCCGTGCCGGCACTTCCAGGCCCAGCATCCGTTCGACGGCGAGGGCGACCCCGAGTTCGTTGGAGAACGCCGACAACCAGTCGTGCCGGTTCGCGAGCACCAGGATCTGCCGGTAGTCCCGGACCTCGAAGAGCTTCTCGGCTCCGCGGTGCATGTACCCGACGATGGGATCCGCCGAGCGGATCTGCTCCCCGTCGAGCACGACGCGTAGTCGCAGCACGCCGTGCGTCGACGGGTGCTGCGGACCGATGTTCAGCACCACGTCCGCTGTCGGCAGGCCCGGAGCGGCGTCGCCGACCCCGACCGTCACCTCTGCCACGACGCCCATCCTGCACCGGCAGAGCCCGCACCCGCTGCGCCGGCCAGTGGCGACCCGATATTCCGCGTTGCCCGTCCCGCCCGCTTGGGAGCAAAGGCGCGCCTGCGGTCAGTTCTGGTCGAGCACGGCCTCGATCTCCAGGTGGATGGAGATCTTGTCGCCGACGACCACGCCGCCGCCGTCCAGCGGCATCTTGATGTCCACGCCGAAGTCGTTGCGGTTGATTGCGGTTTTCGCGCTGAATCCTGCCCGGATGCCGCCCCACGGGTCAGACCCGACGCCACCGACCTCGAGGCTGAGCGCGACAGGCTTGGTCACGCCGTGCAGCGTCAACTCGCCCTCGACGATGTAGTCGTCTCCGTCGGCGCGAATTCCGGTCGAGCGGTAGTTCATGGTCGGGTACTTCTCGATCTCGAAGAAGTCCTTGGTCCGCAGGTGGTTGTCGCGCGTTGCCTCGCGGGTGTCGATGGAGTCCATCACGACCTCGGCGGTGACGGACGAGGCCTGCAGGTCGTCGTCGACGGTGATCGCGCCGGTGAAGGTGCGGAACGTTCCGCGCACCTTGCTCACCATCAGGTGGCGAACGGTGAAGGACACCTCGGAGTGCGAGGGATCGATGGTCCAGGTGCCGGCCCGTAGGCCCTGCACGGCGGCAATGGCAGTGGTCATGCGTCTCTCCTCGGATAGTTGAACCCTCAATCAGACTGTAGGGAAAGGAAGTTGAGACGTCAACTATTCCCGGATGTCCGGCTACAGTTGCCGGTCATGGACGAACCGCGGTGGCTCGACGCCGAGGAGATGCGGGCCTGGCGTGGCTACCTCGGCCTGGTTCGGCTGCTCGACTATCGGCTCAACCGTGACCTGCAGGAGGAGTCCGGCCTCACCGCAGCCGACTACGAGATCCTCGTGCGGCTGTCGGAGGCGCCGCAGCGACAGCAGCGGATGACCGAGCTTGCCGAAGGCGCCATGATCTCCAAGAGTCGGCTGTCCCATCAGATGACCCGGCTGGAGAACCGCGGGCTGGCCTGCAGGGTGGGCTGCCAGACCGACCGCCGCGGAGCGTTCGCCGTACTGTCGGACAAGGGTTTCGACGCGCTCGCCGCCGCCGCGCCAGGCCACGTCGCGTCGGTCCGCCGGCATCTGTTCGACCAACTGACACCGGAGCAGGTCAAGGTGCTCGGAGATCTCTCGGACGCCGTGATCGCCGGCCTCACCCGTGACTAGCCCAGGTCGGGTGGCGGCCCCGGACCTCGGTACGGCGCCGGCGGTCTGGTCGGAGTCGTTGTTCCGGCCGGTTCGGGATGGGAACGCGTTCGAGGCGACTGTCGAGCGGCTGGCGCAGGCGATCAAGCTCGGCGTCGTACCGAACGGCGACCGGCTGGCACCCGAACGAGAACTGGCGGAGGCGCTGCAGGTCAGCCGGATGACGCTGCGGGAGGCGATCAAGGCGCTGGCCGAGGCCGGATTCGTCGCCGTACGCCGAGGTCGCGGCGGCGGCACCTTCGTGACGTTTCGACCGGCCGGTGGCGTAGCGGCGGTGGGCATGCGTCCCGATGCGCGCAGCGCTCATCGGCTGGCGAGGGTGCTGGACTTCCGGCGGGTGGTGGAACCCGGCGCGGCTGCGCTGGCTGCCGAGCGCACGCTGTCCCGAGCCGATCGCGGCTATCTGCTCGGCTGCCTCGGTGAATGTGAGGCCGCCGTGCTGGACGGCTCGCATCGCATCGCGGACAGCCGACTGCATCTGGCCATCGCCGGCGTCACCGGCTGCAGCCCGCTGGTCACCGCGGTCGCCGACGTCCAGTCGCAACTCGGCGAGCTACTCGGCGAGATCCCCGTTCTGGCCCGGAACATCGAGCATTCCCACGCTCAACACCGCGCGATCGTCGACGCGATCCTCGGCGGCGACCCGGCCGGCGCTCGTCGCGTCATGGAACAGCACTGCGAGGCGACGTCCGCCCTGTTGCGCGGACTTCTGCCCTGACCGCCGCGCTGATGCCGGGCCTCGTGCGCTGAGAGCAGGCCGGCCAAATCAATGGGCTAGAAATAGACCTCTTGACTCCGGAGCACGCCGCTCCTACGGTCTCGGCATCCGGTCATCGCCGGATGTCCGGTCCTCCTCAGCACGGGGCCTCCTGGTCGGGACCGACCACACGCGGGAAGGGACCACGCGATGGCCACCAGCACACCGCCGCCACCGAACCGACCCGACCTCGGGAAGGCAGCCCGCTCCAATTCCGCCGCTGCCCTCGATGACGATGAGCGCCGCCTGCATGAGATGGGCTATGCCCAGGAGTTGCGGCGCACGATGTCGGGCTTCTCGAACTTCGCCGTGTCGTTCACGATCATCTCGATCCTGTCCGGCTGCCTGACGCTGTACGGGTTCGGACTGAACACCGGCGGTCCCGCCGTCATCGTCTGGGGCTGGCCGTTCGTCGGCATCATGACGTTGTTCGTCGGGTTGGCGATGGCTGAGGTCTGCTCGAGCTTCCCCACGGCCGGCGGGCTGTACTACTGGTCTGCCAAGCTCGCGGCCCGCAACGGCCCCGCGTGGTCCTGGTTTACCGGCTGGTTCAACTTCCTCGGCCAGGTCGCCGTCACGGCGGGTATCGACTTCGGCGCGGCGTTCTTCCTGAACGCCCTGCTGGATCTGCAGTTCGGCTTCGACGCCCGGCCCTGGCACACGATCCTGCTGTTCGGCATCATCCTGGCCGTCCACGGCGCACTCAACACGTTCGGCGTCAGCCTGGTGTCCAAGCTCAACGACATCAGCGTGTGGTGGCACGTCGTCGGAGTCCTGGTGATCGTCGGCGTCCTGGTCGTCGTTCCCGACCAGCACCAGTCGGCCGACTTCGTCTTCACCGAGTTCGTCAACAACACGGAGATCAGTTCGGCCTGGTACGTCGCACTGATCGGGTTACTGCTCGCGCAGTACACCTTTACCGGGTACGACGCGAGCGCCCACATGACCGAGGAGACGAGGGACGCCGCCCGTTCCGGACCGCGAGGAATCGTCGGCTCGATCGTGGTATCCCTGATCGCCGGTTGGGTGCTGCTCATCGGCCTCACGTTCGCGATCCAGAGCTACGACAGCGCGACCGGCACCGCGACCGGCGTACCGCCTGCCCAGATCTTCATCGACGCGATCGGCGAGACCGGCGCGAAGCTGTTGCTGCTCATCGTCATCGGGGCGCAGCTGTTCTGCGGTATGTCCTCGGTAACGGCCAACTCCCGGATGATCTACGCCTTCTCCCGGGACGGCGCACTGCCCGCTTCCCGGATCTGGCACAAGGTCAACCCCCGCACCCGAACGCCCACCAACGCGATCTGGCTGGCCGCCGGTGGCGCCTTCGTCCTCGGTCTGCCCTACCTCGTCAACCTGACCGCCTACGCCGCGGTGACGTCCATCGCGGTAATCGGGCTCTACATCGCCTACGTTCTGCCGACGCTGCTCCGGCTCATGCAGGGCGACGCATTCGAGCCGGGTCCTTGGCACCTGGGCCGCTGGAGCCGGCCGGTCGGGATCATCTCGGTGGCGTGGGTCGTGTTTATCACGGTGCTCTTCATGCTGCCGCAGTTCACGTTCGATCTGACGGTGACGACCTTCAACTACGCACCCCTCGCCGTGCTCGCTGTTCTTGGATTCGCCGGGATCTGGTGGCTGGTCTCGGCCCGGCACTGGTTCAAGGGACCGAAGGTGCAGGGCAGCGCCGAGGAGCTGGCCGCGATCGAGCACGAGCTCGAGGCCATCTGACGTGCCGGAGCGGCTGACCCTGCAGGAGGTACGACGGCAGATCGCCGACGGCAGCTGCGACACCGTGCTGATCGGCTTCACCGACATGCAGGGCCGGCTGCAGGGCAAGCGGCTGGACGCGCAGTACTTCCTGGACGACGTCCTCGACCACGCCGCCGAGGGCTGCAACTACCTGCTCGCCGTCGACGTAGATATGTCCACAGTGGACGGATATGCCATGTCGTCGTGGGACAAGGGGTACGGCGACTTCGTGATGCGGCCGGACCTCGCGACGTTGCACCTGGTGTCCTGGCATCCGGGAACGGTCGCTGTCATCTGCGACCTCGAGTGGGAGGACGGCACGCCGGTCGTCGCCTCGCCACGGCAGATCCTCCGCCGGCAGTGTGAGCGCCTCGCCGAGCGGGATTGGACGGCGTACGCCGGGACCGAGTTGGAGTTCCTGCTCTTCCGGGACAGCTACGAGCAGGCCTGGTCCAGCGGATACCGGGACATGACTCCGGCCAACCAGTACAACGTGGACTACTCGATGCTCGGCACGTCACGGGTGGAACCACTGCTGCGCCGGATCCGGTTGGCCATGCGGGACGCGGGACTGCAGGTCGAGTCGGTCAAGGGTGAGTGCAACCTCGGCCAGCACGAGATCGCCTTCAAGTACGACGAGGTGCTGCGAACCTGCGACCAGCACGTCGTCTACAAGAACGGTGCCAAGGAGATCGCCGCGCAGGAAGGCATGAGCCTCACGTTCATGGCCAAGTACGACGAGCGCGAGGGGAACTCCTGCCACATCCACCTGTCCCTGCGCGGCCGCGACGGGGAGCCGGTGTTCGCAGCCGGGGACGGCTTCGCGCCGATCTTCGAGCACTTCCTCGCCGGGCAGCTTGCGGGGCTACGTGAGCTGAGCCTCTTCTTCGCGCCCACCATCAACGCGTACAAGCGGTTTGCGGAAGGCTCGTTCGCCCCGACCGCGGTGGCGTGGGGTCGGGACAACCGGACCTGTGCGATCCGAGTCGTGGGACACGGAGTCAGCCTCAGGCTGGAGAATCGGGTCCCGGGCGGCGATGTCAACCCTTATCTCGCCTGCGCCGCCATGATCGCGGCCGGCCTGCACGGCATCGCCGAGGAACTGCCGTTGGAGGAACCGTTCACGGGGAACGCCTACCGATCGGACAAAGTCCGCGTCCCGACGTCACTGCGGGAGGCTGCCGGGCTGTTCGCCGAGAGCGCGCTGGCCAGAGCGGCTTTCGGCGACGAGGTGGTCGAGCACTACCTGAACATGGCGCGGGTCGAGGTAGGCGCGTTCGACGCAGCCGTCACCGACTGGGAGCGTTATCGGGGCTTCGAGCGGCTGTGACAACTCTGGAGATCCTCAACCCCGCGACCGAGCAGGTCGTGTCCAGTGTGGACCAGACGGGAGTCGAGGGAACCGACGAGGCGATCTGCCGGGCGCTAGCCGCCGGCGAGAAGTGGCGGGCGGTCGCACCCGCCGACCGGGGCCGGCTCCTCCGCGCCTTCGCCGAGGCCGTCGACGGCGCCGTGGAGGAGCTGGCCCAGCTGGAGGTGGCCAATTCCGGGCACACGATCACGAACGCCCGCTGGGAAGCCGGCAACGTCCGCGATGTCCTGCACTACTACGCGGCCGGACCGGAGCGGATGTTCGGGCGGCAGATCCCGGTGGCCGACGGCATCGACATCACCTTCCGAGAGCCGCTCGGCGTGGTCGGCGTCGTCGTACCGTGGAATTTCCCGATGCCGATCGCCGGCTGGGGGTTCGCTCCGGCGCTGGCTGCCGGGAACACCGTCATACTCAAGCCCGCGGAGCTGACGCCGCTGACGGCGTTGCGGCTGGCTGAACTCGCACTCCAGGCTGGGCTACCGGAAGGCGTGTTCCAGGTGGTCCCCGGCAAGGGCTCATTGGTCGGGCAACGCCTGGTCGACCATCCAGACGTCGACAAGCTGGTGTTCACCGGATCGACCGCGGTCGGTCGAGCCGTGATGGCCGGCTGCGCGGCCCGGGTCAAGCCGGTGACGCTGGAGCTGGGTGGCAAGAGTGCCAACGTGGTGTTCGCCGACGCGGATCTGGAGCAGGCCGCCGCGACCGCGCCGTACGGCGTCTTCGACAACGCCGGACAGGACTGCTGCGCGAGGTCACGGATCCTGGTGCAGCGTTCGGCGTACGAACGATTCATGGGGCTGTTGGAACCGGCGGTGATGGGTGTCGTTGTGGGCGACCCGGCGGAGGAGAAGACGGAGATGGGGCCGCTGATCTCCGCCGGGCAACGCGACGCCGTTGCGTCGTACGTCCCCGATGATGCACCCGTCGCCTTCCGGGGAGGCATGCCGGACGGACCCGGCTACTGGTATCCGCCGACCGTGCTCGCCCCAGTGTCCGCACAGGACAGAGCAGTGCAGGAGGAGATCTTTGGGCCGGTCGTCGTAGTGCTGCCCTTCGACGACGAGGACGACGCGGTCAGGATCGCGAATGACAGCGACTACGGGCTGTCCGGCTCGATCTGGACGAGCGATCTCGGCCGCGCCCTGCGGGTCTCACGTGGGATCCGGGCCGGCAATCTCTCGGTGAACTCGCATTCCTCGGTGCGCCACCAAACGCCATTCGGCGGTTACAAACAGTCTGGATTGGGTCGAGAGTTGGGTCCAGACGCGCTGCATCCTTTCACCGAGGTCAAGAACGTCTTCATCAGCACGGGGGGATAGTGAGCGAGCGTAGCGAGCGGTTGGCGGGACGGGTGGCCGTGATCACCGGCGGGGGCAGCGGTATCGGCCGCGCTTCGGCGCACCGGCTGGCTGCCGAGGGAGCCCGAGTGGTGGTCGGGGATGTCGACGTCGATGCCGGGACAGCGGTCGCTGCGCAGATCGGCGGCGACTTCGTTCCGGTCGACGTCACCGATCCGGCGGCCGTGCTGGCGCTCTTCGAGTTCGCCGAGCGGACGCACGGCGGCGTGGACATCGCGTTCAACAACGCCGGCATCTCCCCGCCGCAGGACGACTCCATCCTCGACACCGACCTGGCGACCTGGCGGCGGGTGCAGGAGGTCAACCTGACGTCGGTGTTCCTGTGCTGCCAGGCCGCGATCCCGCACATGCAACGGCGTGGCGGCGGCTCGATCATCAACACCGCTTCCTTCGTCGCCGTGATGGGAGCCGCGACGTCGCAGATCTCCTACACCGCCTCGAAAGGCGGCGTTCTCGCACTGTCCCGCGAACTCGGCGTGCAGTTCGCTCGGGAGCGCATCCGGGTCAACGCGTTGTGCCCCGGGCCGGTGAACACCCCGCTGCTGCGCGAGTTGTTCGCCGCCGATCCAGAACGGGCCGCGCGCCGGCTCGTGCACGTCCCGATGGGGCGGTTCGCCGAACCGGAGGAGATCGCCGCGGCAGTGGCCTTCCTGGCCAGCGACGACTCGTCGTTCGTCACCGCGTCGACATTCCTGGTGGACGGCGGGATCTCCGGCGCCTACGTCACGCCGGTATAGGCCTGCCTGTAGGGCAACGAGATCCTCGACCTAGTCGGCGGATCAACCCGCCGAGACGAGCGCCTGCCAGTGCGACTGCGCCGCGTTCGACCACAGCTGGTGCTGGCGACGGAACAGGACTCCGGCTTGTACGCCGGACCAATCCGCGGGCAGCAGCGTCGACGGCAGCGCTGGATCGAGCAGTGGGAAACGCCGCCATTCATGCACGAGCTGTATCTGCGCCCGTAGCGCGGCCTCGGGGGACTTCGGCGTGAGGCCGTCGAACGTGGCCCTGAACTCGTCGTATCGGCGTTCCAGATCGGTGAGATCCCAGGCTTGCTGGGCCATCCGGATCGGGTCGCCGATTTCACCGTCTCGCGCGACGAAGGAACTGGCGGTCTCCTCGACACCGGCTTCGGCGAGGATCTGCCGTACCTCGTCCTGCCGGTCCGGATACGGGCTGACCCACAGTCCGGGCGACGGGCTGCCGAGCCCGACCCAGCCGAGCCGGCTGCGCAGCAGGTGCCGCCGACCCCGGTCGGTCTCCGGCACGCTGACGAGTACGAGCAGCCAGCGCCCGTCCCAATCCGGGGCGACGCCCTGGAAACCGTAGATCCGCGCGGCACCCTCACCGAGCAACCGGCGTCCCGCCGCGGTGAGCCGCCACGCTGCACGCCGGCCGTGTCGGACCGAGTCGATCCACCCGGCGGCGGCGGTACGCGCGAGCGCCTGCCGGGCCGATTTCTCCTCGACGTCG